>QNZR01000163.1 GCA_003978475.1 Sulfurimonas sp. | reverse complement strand
CAGACGCTGAAGAATCTGAACTATCTGCGTTTTTTTCACGTCATTGCCGATAAGTGCGGTAATCTCATCTCTAGTCATCGCAACAATGCACGGTTTACGCTGCTGCGACAACTCCAAAGCCCCCCGATAAAACGAGACGTCACAGTAACGCTTCAAAAGATCCAATACCGTTACCAGACCAAATTCCAGATCGGTTTCGGTACCGCGTGAGGTTCGATAGTAAAATTCATCCGAAGCCCTTGGGTTTTGATGCATCAGTTTGGAGACGGTATCGGGTGCTATATAGCTGGCTTCGACAATAACCGTTCCCTGATGCTGTGTGCACATAGACACACGATTCTGATGGACACCGACCACCGAAGCATATTCGGTCTGACCGTAAAGTACTGAAAAACCGGCATCATCACGAGTAAGACGCAATTGGGCAATACCCTCACTGTTGTCAAAAAACTCCTTGCAATAAGCTCGCAAGATGACACCACTGTTATAAGTGGCGTAAAAAAGCAGTGCTTCCAGGTCACTTTTGTGCTGTACTTCAATCAGTGCCAGACGCAATTGTACAACTAAGGGCAGCTGGATAGAGGAGAGTTCTAAAGCACTGTAGCATACATCGACATCGAGCCTCTCTTCATGTACGAGATGAATCAGACGACCGACCCCTTTGCCATTGTCCGACCTACGCTGCTGCTGTTGCTCCCGAAACTCAATATTGTAAGCAGCACAAAGATCACGACAGATACCGTGAATACTTAGACAATCTCCGCGATTTGCCGTTAGCTCAATCTCAATCAGGTCATCGTTAAAGTAGCGGTTCTCACAAAGTGGTGTACCCAACGCCAGCGTGCCGATACTCTCATCAAGCTCTAAAATACCCTCATTCAGCGCAGGCAGACCAATTTCACCGGCTGAACAGAGCATGCCCTCACTCGCCACACCGCGAAGCTTGAGTGGCTTAATTTCCATACCCGAGGGCATCTGCGCACCTACGGTAGCAACAGCCACATAGAGCCCTTCACGGACATTGGATGCCCCGCAGACAATCTGCTGCACCGCCGAGCCGGTATCGACCTGACACACACTCAGCTTGGTGGCATCGGGGTGTTTGTCACAAGAGAGTACCTTGCCCACAACAATATGCTCAGGAACACTAAAATGCTCATGACGGTCCACTTCCAGACCAATAGCATTCAAGGTTGCAAGCAACTGCTCCGTCGTAATCGCCTCAAGAGGAATCCACTCATTTAACCAATGTTTTGTTACGATCATCTAAACTGCTCCAATAATCGGATATCACCCTCAAAAAGGGAACGTAAATCGCCAATACGGTGAATGAGCATCGCAAAGCGCTCCACGCCCAAACCAAAGGCATAACCGCTGACATCTTTATAGCCCACGGCATCAAAAACATTGGCATCAACAATACCGCAACCCAACACCTCCAGCCAACCCGTTTTTGAGCAGACACGACACCCGCTGCCTTCACAAAAAATACAACTGATATCCACTTCCGCAGAAGGCTCCGTAAACGGAAAGAAACTCGGACGAAAACGTACCGCGACATCACCGAACATATGGTGTAAAAAATCCTCTAGTATAAACTTCAGGTTGGCAAAAGAGACACGGCCTGCCTCATCTACCAAAAGCCCTTCGACCTGATGGAACATCGGAGTATGGGTAAGATCATAGTCACGGCGAAATACTGCACCGGGCGCTATCATGCGAATGGGTGGCTTGCTGTTGAGCATGGTGCGTATCTGCACCGGTGACGTGTGGGTACGCAGCAGCATCTCGTCATGAAAATAGAACGTATCTTGCATATCACGCGCAGGATGATATTTGGGTAGATTCAATGCCTCAAAATTATGAAAGTCATCTTCAATCATCGGACCGGTATGCACTGCAAAATTCATGGCGCTAAAATACTCAACAATGCGATCCATCGTCTCCATAACCGGGTGCAATGAACCGCTCTGTGATGTCGTCGAATAGAGTGTCACATCGAGAGCTTCCGCCTGCATTGCCGCTTCAAGTTCATGAAGTTGCAGCAGCTCTTTTTTCTCTCTTATGCGTACACTCAGATCGGATTTATGACTGTTCAAGGCTTTGGCAATAGCCGCTTTTTGCTCATTAGGAGCCTCTTTCATTTTGGCAAATTCGGCAGCCAGCACCCCTTTTTTACCAAAAATGCCAATACGTATGGCTTCGAGGTCACTCACCCGCTCTACGGCATCAATTTTTTCATACCACTCTTTCAATTCAACCACCTGTCGAAGGACATTTGCCCTTAATATTGTGCGTATTTTATAGAAAATCTATTTAAGAGGCTCTGAAGAGAGAAATGATTACAATAATACCATACCCCATCCAAAGGAAATTCGATGTGTATTTTTTGTAAAATTGTCAATAAAGAGATCCCCTCCAACCCTGTTTTAGAAAGCGATGATTTTCTGGCATTTCATGACCTCAACCCCAAAGCTCCCGTACATATTTTAGTAATTCCAAAAATACATGTAGAAAGTTTTAATGAAGTCAGCGGGGAAATCATGGAAAAGATGACACCGTTCATACAGGAGGTCGCCAAAGAAATGGGGGTGGAGCACTCCGGCTACCGTCTCATTACCAATATTGGCGCCAACGGCGGACAGGAGGTGAAACATCTCCATTATCATCTGCTTGGCGGTGCCAAACTCAAATGGGGACACTTTGCCGATGCCGACCCCAAAGACTTCATTTAAATAGAGGGGGGTTTCGGCGGACGCAACGCCTTGTCGGCAACATTGGGTTGCGGTGCGTTTTGTCGTGTCACAAAAGTATCTGACTGGTCCACATTGCCACCGCCTCCGCATCCTGCTAACAGCGATGTCAGCAAAATTGTTATGATAATTATTGTTGTTGTTTTCATGCTAATCTCCTTCTTATTATTTAACCGTATCGCATATCATATGAGTACCCTTAATCAGAGCACCGTACGTATGCCCCCTGGTATCAAAAATCACACCGCGTCCAACATCGCCCCACTCCGTGCCCTCAGAAGTCAGCGTGTGCAGTAAACGAATCTGCATCCCCTCAATCTGATAGATACCAAAGTGTTCACTACTGTTTTTGTTGATGCCGTAGCTGTAGCTCTGATACGGCAGTCCAAACATCAGATCACTCGCCCGGTAAGCCAATGCTTTATGATTGTATTCGGCTTCACTCGAACTCTCGGCAGTACCGATTTGAACGGTATCGGCAAGACGCGGATTGGCAAAATCGGAAATATCAAAAAGCTGTACCTGTAACTCCTGCTGACGACCTTCCGCATCGGCATGACGTCCAATACTCAGTACACGATCCGCATCAACGACATGCAAATATCGTGA
Source organism: Sulfurimonas sp. (assembly GCA_003978475.1). Classification (GTDB taxonomy): domain Bacteria; phylum Campylobacterota; class Campylobacteria; order Campylobacterales; family Sulfurimonadaceae; genus QNZR01. Next base: position 8,179 of record QNZR01000163.1, on the reverse strand, counting down.
AAATCCCGGAATACTCAGCTCTCCGATTTTTTTAGGATTAACCGGATCACTCAAATCGAGGGTATAGAGCGGATCAGTCTGTTCAAAGGTCACCACAAAACCGCGATCTCCCATAAAACGTACCGCACGTATGGTCTCGGCCGGTTTGCCCAAACCACTGAGTGTCCCCTCGATCTGCAAGCGATCATCAACATTTTTCAAAATGTAAACAGAGTTTTTTGTCTCACGGTTCCACCATGATTGCCCGACGGTCGTTGCCACGCGCAAATAGCCGTCTTTCTCACCCATACTAAACTGGTTAAGCATCCATCCTTCCACAACACCGCGTCCCTTGTAGGTAATGGTACTGCCTAAAGCAAATTTATAGATCATCTGCTGCTCTTTGCCATGCCTATAGTCAAAAAACATCGGATACTCACTCGAGACCAAATAGAGTGATGTCGGTGACGCATAAAAGTGATTGGTAGTGCCTAAAAAAGAGACACTTTCATCATAGTGTCCATCAGTGATTGTTACACTGCTAATGGTGGTAATATTGGCACGCTGATTCAGTTTATAGGGTGCATAAAACCTTGAAGGTGTTACCAAAGCCTGACGGCTCCCATTAAGTGTCACAAAGGGTGTCAGGTTTTCAGCGGTTATAACAGGATTGTCATAGTCATATTTCCAGGCTCCCGTGTCATCATATTGGAATTGGTCACAATTGTTGGCATTCCATGCCTTAATATCGTAGTTACACTCCAGAGTGGCGGCTCGTGGTCGTAACGGTAAAGGTTCTTCATCTGAATCAACGCTATTGTCGTTACCCGTAGAGCACTCCATTCCCTCATCGGGTTGAAGTGTCGTACACACCGTATTGACATAGATTTTGGGATACTCTGAGGTGACGTTAGGCATAAACTGACTAATGAGAAAAAGACGTCCCTCAATCAGACGACTGTCCCAATAACTGCCCTCAATCTCATGCGATGCTACCGTACGAATATGTTGGATATCGGAAACATCAAAAATATCGAGCGAAAAACGTTGATTTGGGTCATAAACAAGGGAGGTGCCTACCGTTGTTTCAGCAGCGTCAGCGATGGTATAACGCTGCGTATTTGACAGCACTGTCAGTCGATCATCCTGTAAGTACATCGTCATTACCGTTTTACCGTTCATATCAATCTGTGTCAACGGCACATAATCCTGAGCTGCAAGCTTTTGAAACGAGGTAACCACAATCCGGCTATTGGCATTATCGGCACTGAAAAGATGCACATCGTCATGTTTGAGAATATCCCCCTCATCAACTCCGGCTTCTTGAAGATTGGTGCTCGTGGCATCAGTAATACTTTGTGTGTCGTCGCCATTGGTGCCGGAATAGATATTTTCTGCATCGGACACTGCCACCATTGGCGGTCTGCCTGATGTCGTTTCATACGGATAGTAGTGCTGCATTTGCAGCATTTTTCGAATATATGCCAACATCGAGGTTTCATCGTTGAAGGTATGCAGTTTTGATAGTGTACTATCGACATCAATCGTGTGTGTTGTCTCACTTTTAACCCATAAACCCTCACTTGAGGTAATGGCATCTATGGAGGGGAAGTTCAGTGTCGCATCATTGACTTTCCACTCTTGGTCTTGAGCATATTTCCACACGACGGCATCACCAAAGAATCCTTCGGAGACCACACTTTGCTGTGGTACTTCCACCAGATTCCATCCTGCATACAGCTTGATGTCATTATTGGCGGCATCTTGCGGCGGCGTTGACGATTCCAGCGTCATATTCCAGTCATGGCGACTAAAAACCCAAACCGCCTGCCATGCTTCGAGATGCTGTAACGGTGCCCATGCGCCTGCTTGAATCTTTTGAGTAATATTGGCATCGGATGAGTAACCGCGCCACTTCTGGGTCGCTCCGTCAAATCCCCAGACAATTTCAACATTGTTGTTCTCAAATACCGACATATCTGAGAGTTTTTCAGGTACTCCTACCAACTGCCATCCCTTTTTTAGCTCAATGGTGGTATTGGCATACAAAATACCAAAAAACACCATACATACCATCATAACCATACGCATCACGTTCATCCTTGTATTGATTTTTCAGTAGCAGTATAGCGTGCAAGGGTGCAGAAACAATGTAGACCGATCACTGCCCCAGAAGATTGAGCATTTCAATCGCCTCGTCAACACCTTTGCTAGCAGAACGTTTAAACCAGTAGCGAGCTTTTCGTAAATTAACTTCCAGATTTTTAGGCTGTTTGTAGTAAATCCATCCCAGCATCAGCATGGCATCGGCATCACCGTTGTAAGCCGAGACCTTATACCAATAGAGTGCTTTTTTGATGTCTACTGCTCCCGTTTTACCGTTATGGTAAGCCGTTGCCAACAAAAATGAGGCATTTTGATTGCCATGCAGTGCTTCGCGCTCCAGCAGTGCCAATGCCTTGGCATTGCCTCGCAACTGATCTTTTTGGTACAGTAAGAGCACCTCTTTTAACAGATACTCTGCTGCAAGCAGTGCAATGACCAACACACATTGATAAACAAAAAGTTTAATAATTTTCATAGACATAAACCAGATTAAGCATCATTAAATTCTGATCGACCAAAAGAGGATCTTTGGCATCAACCCGCATGGACATCACACCCAAATCGGCTGAGAGTGCCGCAGTCATCTGATACTTCAAATAGAGATCGACTTCATAAGAATGCAGCCCCTTTTCAACGCGGACAAAGCTGTTGTCATAACGTGTCATACCACCGATACATTCAAAACGCCACTGTCGATTGGCATAAATATATTTGACAAAGCCATTGCGTGCATTTTCGCGATCTATCTGATTGTTCAGATAAAATTGTCCAAACATCAAACTGCCCATTTGAATCATGGCAAGTAGACCGTTTTTCCCCGTTCGTGACCATCCCGCTTCAATATAATGCTGACGATAGAGAAACTCCACAGACGTATTGAAAAAACTCTCGTCATAATCATACGATGCCAGATGTAATGCCTGTGCTTCGCTATAGCTGATATTAATACTGAAATTATCATAAATAAGATTAAAGTGTCCCCCGAAAATATGACGTAAATCCTGAACATAATAACTAAAAAGCGAGATATCTACCGGAGCATCATTAATTTTGACAATTGCACCATACATCCCTTTGTTGTCGTTAATATTTTTGATGCTTGTATAGTAGTTGTATTGCAATATGTTGTAATCTTGAAACCAAAAGAGCCGTAAACTCAGGGACTCATCGCTGCCTGCCATCGCCAAAATACCATCAATGCTTCCCAGCAACCAGTCATAATCTACACTCTGGCGACCCGCAACCAACGCCAGAACGCCATCATCATAATTAACAGAAGCTTCACTAAGCATAATGGTATTGAGAGTATGGGCATTCATTTTACTCCGTTGATATTGCGGCGTCATGTAGGTATCTTCGGCAATAACCCCGTTGGCTTTGGCTCCTACAGAAAGAAACACATCTTCGGTCATATCGTAATCCACAAGAAGCTGGGCATAGAGTGAGCTGTAACTATTGCGTTCCTGCGGCAAAGCATCATCACTCTTTTTCCCTTTCATCTGCTCACTTTCACTGTGCACAATAACCGTTGCATCGATATCAACCAGATGAAGCAATGAATCTGCAAGCAATGTGCTGTAGCACAGTAGTGTAAAATATACAAACTTCATCATCGCAGTGCCCAAGGGCTAATCGTTGTAGGACGTACTCCTTGCGCGTCGTTGCCCGAAGGCACGTCACTGTCTTCATGAGGAGCATCGGTATTGGTTCCTGATGATACACTCACATCATTATCGGGACGGGGTGGTAAAATACATCCATCACACGGTGTTTGCAAAATCACCAGTGCCCCGTTGGTTTCAAAAAGATGCTCTTCATTATAATGCAGCGTATCGGACGCTTTTGGCTGAAAAAACGAAAGATGGTTTTTTTTCAGACTTTTGGCTCGGGCATGTTTCATCACCTGACGCATATTTTTATGAACATTGCGGCGCTCTTTGTAAAGCTTTTTAAAAGCCTTGAGCGCTAACGTTTTCTCTTCAAAGCGTAGCGCGGTGAAACTCAGCTCCAAGGCCTGCAACTGCCATGAACCTGTTACTATCAGGATCATCATAAAATATTTCATTGTAACCTGCTTGTAATGGGATGTAAATGAATGACAAATCGCGTACCGATGTGCCGTTTTGATATCAGATCAATACTCAGATCGTGCAGCGCTGCTATGGACGCGACAATATAGAGTCCCAACCCCAGTCCTTTACTGCTCTGATCTTCACGATAATACTTATTGAAGACCTCTTTGGGATGTTCCATACCGATGCCATAATCTTCAATGACCAGTGTCTGCGCCTGAAGCCGTATGGTCACATCGGCATCTCTTGAGGAGAATTTTACGGCATTGAGCACAATATTGTCTATGAGACGTTTGATGAGTGCTTTGTCGGCTTTTACATGTAAAACGGAACCTTCATAATGGACATGAACACTTTTACGCACCTCATTATAGAACTTCTGTCGCTCCACAAGCAGTTCATGTAAGTCAAATTCGGATACATTCAGCACATAACGTTCGGCTTTGAGACTAAACAGCAGCTGCTCCTCTAGTGACTTTATTTCATCGATACCTTGAAGAATACGTCGGTTTTGTTCTTGAAACTCCTTCTGTTTAAGACCTAGCTGCATGGTTTGCGCATTAAGCTTAATCACACTCAAAGGTGTATTGATATCGTGTACAATACCATGTATAAAACTGTCTATGGTCTCAATAGACTCCCGCATGGGACGTAACGATATCATGGCTAAATAGTATCCGCTGGGCAATACAAACAACATCAACAGCAGCAAAGCAACAGCAATATCACCATAAACACTCTTAATCCCGTCAATCTCATCAATAATCTTCATGTCACACACATCATTCAGACCCAAAATCTTATTCATATGTTGACATTCCGCATACTCCAACTTATTGGCAACTTTCAGCTCTTGAAACAGTCGATTGCGTTCTTTGTAGTAATAAAGCAGACTCAAGGCAATAAACAGCAGAATGACAATACTGACATAAATGGCAAAAAAGCGATAAAAGCTGGTTTTTTCATAAGACTTTAAAGCGATAACCGACTCCTTTGAGATTTTCTATGATACCGCACTCACCGAGATGGCGCTTCAGATTTTTAATATAGGTACGAAAGGTCGCTATCGAAATGCTCCTGTCTTCATAGAGTGCAAAAATAATATCTTCAGGGGCAAGGTAACAGTCTTGATGTTGACACAAATACGACAGCAAAGCAAACTCTTTAGCCGGCAGTTTTTTAACAACATCATAGCAATAAATCGACGAGCTCGAGGCATCAATAGCAAAATGTGATGACAAATATTGTCGTGAGGTTTTAGGCATTTTTGATTTAATACGAATCAGCAGTTCATGCAGGTCAAACGGTTTTTTAATATAGTCATCGGCACCGATAGTAAAACCGTGTTCCAAATCTTCCATCTGATTGCGTGAGGTTAAAAAGAGCGTGGGGGTCGTATCGCCGCTACGTCGTAACTGTTCAAGCAGCTCAAATCCGTTGAGCCCGGGAACATTCACATCAAAAAGATACAACAGATAGTTATGGGCATATGCTGCTTCTGCCGCCTCATCGCCCTCTTCGACCCACTCAATACTGTATAACGCAGATTGTAGAACATCGACAACGCTTTGAGCCAACAATCTGTCATCTTCTAAAAAAAGAATATCTTTCACAACGCTGCACTCCTATTGAAATGCTTGATTGTATCATATTAGCGTGTAGGAATGATGTAGTGGTATCCCCGCTATGAGGGGCAGCCGCCAATATCACCAAAATCCATACTGCTCCCACCGCCGCTAATCATGGCTTCGTTTTCTCGAATACATGTACCGTTATGCATAATGCTATAGTCTATTTTGACACTGTCCCGCACGGTATTGACGGTAGAGCAGTAAGTCTCCAGTGATGCCATGACCCAACGTGCCGCCAGCGTATCATCAGCCGATGAATGAAACGAGAAGTTCAAATGCAGCGTATCAAACTTTTTAGGATGCTCCTGCGCCCGCTGGACCTCTCCTTCTACCGTCAATTCGGTAACCTCATAGCCCTGTTTTTTAGGCATTAAAATCATATCGGTTGCACTACAGGTAATCAGTCCGGCTAAGAAATATTCTACCGGAGAGATCACGGGACAGTCAATAATAAAACTGCTTTTAGCTGTTTTTGCCTCAAACTTCATGGCATCTTTGTGCGTAACTGTTACGGTCATAGTTCCAACTCCTGTAAATAATGTTCAAAATGAATCAACTGCTCCAACGTACGTACCGTTGCTGTACCTCCCTGGGACGTTCGTGCATTCATTGAGTGCTGTAGTTGCAGTTTTGGCATGACACTCTCATCGATACGTTCATCAATACGCTGCAGCTCCTCAAAACTGAGGTCACTCACATCAATACCCAGTGCTTCCGCTCGTGCTACCGCTTTTCCGGTAATAAAATGTGCCGTTCTAAACGGAACATTACAGTGTGCTACCAAATAGTCCGCCAAATCCGTCGCGCTCAGATGCCCTACTTTACAGGCGCGTTGCATCGCATCGGTTTTCACCTGCATGGTCGCCAAGGCTTCACGCAAAATTTCCAGGGAGAGTTCCGCCGTATCAATACTGTCAAATACCCCCTCTTTATCTTCTTGCGTATCTTTGTTATAGGCTAAAGGCAATCCTTTCATTACCGTCAACAGCGACATGAGATTACCGTTTACCCGTCCGGTTTTTCCCCGCAACAGCTCAGGTACATCGGGATTTTTCTTTTGTGGCATAATGGAAGATCCGGTCGCATAGGCATCACTGAGTTCAATAAACCCAAATTCATAACTCGACCACAATACCAACTCTTCACTCAAGCGTGAAATATGCATCATCATGGTGGCAATATTAAATAATATCTCCAAAGCAAAATCCCGGTCACTCACCGTGTCTAGACAGTTGATGCTAACACCTTCAAACCCTAATGTCCGCGCTGTCATATCACGATCTATATTGTGGGGAGTTCCCGCCAGAGCCGCACACCCTAACGGCGATATATTGTTACGTCGGGCACTCTGTTTAAAACGTTCAATATCACGCTCAAACATTGCAGCATATGCAAGAAGATGAAAGGCAAAATTGATGGGTTGGGCATGCTGCAGATGTGTCATTCCCGGAATGAGCGTCTCGGTATGTTTTTCAGCAATAGAGACAAGCACTTCCATCAATGATTTAATCAGCCGGGCGATATCTGTGTTTTTACGAATCACATAACGCCGAAAATCAACAGCCACCTGATCATTACGACTGCGCGCGGTATGCAGCTTGCCGCCTGCCTCACCAATGAGCACCGTCAAACGCTTTTCAATCGCCATATGCAGATCTTCATCGGCAATACGCCACTCAAACGTACCATTTTCAATCTCAGAAAGAACCTGCGCCAAACCCTTGACAATGGCATCGCACTCTTCAGATGTGATAATATTCTGTTTTTGCAGCATGCGCGCATGTGCAACTGAACCTTCTATATCTTCCTTATAAAGCCGTCGATCAAACATAATAGAGGCATTAAACGCATCCAGTAGAGACGACGCACCCTCCTGAAAACGACCTGACCACATTTTTTCCATAAAACATCCTACCAATCAAAGTATGCTATTTTACCCTAACTGCCGTCATTATGGAAAATCCGGTGTCCTTTATTGGTATTTTTTCGCTTTTTTAAAGAAATGGGTCACATAAGCTTCAATATACTCTACCCGCTTGACGTACTGCTGACTCTTGAAATATTCCACGGAATTTTTCGTTTTAATATGGTTAAACGCCAGTTTTTTTCCCTTATCTTTAAGAAGCTCAGACCAACGTTCAGGCGTAAACTTCCCTATAAAAAACTGACTGCTCCCATGACAGGAACGGCACTCTCTCAAGTACTCCTTTTGCCCTTTAAAATACGGCTTAGCCTGTAAAGGCAAAACAACAGCCACTAAAACTGTTAACAATATTAATTTTTTCATGTAACTGCCTTTTTTTAGACTTTACTAATAGTACATCACTTTTTCTAATAATATTCTTAACGGTATCATTTTTAAAGCTGCATTGCCCTCTCAATCTCACTCTC
>QNZR01000076.1 GCA_003978475.1 Sulfurimonas sp. | reverse complement strand
GTTATTGCATTGGTCACGGTCTATTCGTACGTCAAGCTTTCACTACGTTACCCCAGTGAGGGGGGCACTATTGAGTTTATTGTGCAAGGGTTCGGCAACGGGTTGTTTGCCGTGTTACTCAACAATCTACTGCTTATGAGTTATATTATTATGCTGGCTCTTTATGCGTATGCTTTTGGTAGTTACGGGGCAGTGCTTCTGGGTGCTGCCAATACGCAGTGGGTCGAGAATATGTTAATTGTCGGTGTCATTACCTTTTTTGCCATGATTAACCTCATGGGGTCTTCCATGACCGGAAAAACCGAAGATATTATGGTCATTACCAAGTTGATTATTCTGATACTTTTCATTGCCGCGGGTTTTATGACCGTTGATACCACACGACTGCAACCGGATACCTGGACATCAACCACGTCATTAGTAACCGGCGGCTTAATGATTTTTCTTGCCTATGAAGGGTTTGAGCTTATTGCCAATACGGCAAAAGATATCGAAGAGCCTGAAAAAAATTTACCGCGTGCTTACTACGGAGCGGTGGTTTTTGTTATGGTTTTGTACATAGCGATTGCTGCCGTAGCCGTGGGTAATGTGACGTTGGGTGAAGCAGAGAAAGCTAAAGATTATGTGCTTGCGGTTGCCGCGAAACCTTTTTTTGGAGAAACCGGATTTATCATTATTGCCGTTGCGGCACTGCTGTCAACGGCATCGGCCATTAATGCAACACTTTATGGCGGAGGGCGTGTCGGTTACCTTATTGCCAAGCTGGGAGATCTGCCCAAGAGCTTTGAAAAACGGATTAAAAACGGTTATGAGGGGGTCGTGATTATTGCACTGTTGAGCATTATTTTTGCCATCTCTTTCAATCTTGAGAATATCTCGGTTGCCGGAAGTCTTGGCTTTTTAATTATTTTTGCATTGGTGAATCTGGCAAATTTCAAACGTTATAAAGAGACGCAATCCAACCGGGTTATTGCCGGGTCTGGCTTTCTACTGTGTCTTGGTGCCACGGTGGTCTTAATTGGCTACAATCTGATGCATTCGCCTCAGGCGCTGGTGAGCAGTGCTTTGGTACTGGGCATGGTATTTCTCTTTTCGTATCTGTACTATAAAATGGAACGGCGTCACTCCATTTTAACTCAGGAAGAGCCATAGCATTACATGTATTTTTATAATGAGAGAGAAATGCCTACCGGGCAGTGATCGGATCCTGTAATATCATCTAATATGAAAGCATCTTCGAGATACTCACACAGATCATCAGAGATAAAAAAGTAATCAATTCTCCATCCGATATTTTTAGCACGTGCACCGGCGCGATAGCTCCACCAGCTGTAGCGTTCTCTCACATCACCGTGAACATAACGAAAGGTATCGACGTAGCCATGAGCAATGAGTTTGTCTATCCAGATGCGTTCTATGGGTAAAAATCCCGAAGTATTGGCATTGGCTTTGGGGTGGGTGAGATCAATTTCGGTATGTGCCGTATTGACATCACCGCAAATAATAATGGATTTTCCTTCATGACGCAATTGTTCACAGTGTGCTAAAAAATCATCATAAAATTTGAGCTTATAATGCAGGCGCTCTTCATCTTTTTGTCCGTTGGGAAAATAGACTCCCAAGAGGACAATGTCCTCATAGTGCTGTTCAATAATACGCCCTTCTCTGGCATGGTCAATCCATGGACATGTCGAGACGGCATCGGGCTCAATGGCAGAAAATATCATGGTTCCCGAATAGCCTTTTTTTTCGGCACTGTTAATGTAGGTATAGGGCATCTCATGGGTAAAGAGCTTGTCGGGAATCTGCTCCGGGAGAGCTTTAATCTCCTGTAGACACAAGATATCGGGTTCATGCTCATCAATCCATTGCAGAGCATTCTTGTTCGCCACGGCGCGAATACCGTTAACATTCCATGAGATAATTGTCATTAAAGCAACCTAAAAAAGCATTCTCCCCAAGAAGGAGAGGAGGAGTTATATAAAAGTGACGTCAGAGACGTGATGTTTCAGACCCAGTTCATCGACGGTACAGCCCAGCGCCAAACCCAGCATCTGCTGCATGTGCAGTACCGGCATCTTAACGTCACGACCGACGGCATGAGAAGCATGATCGTACTGTGTATCGAGCTTGAGATGGCACAGCGGACACGGAGTGACCATCCAGTCGGCATTTTGATCCAATGCGCCCATCAGTGCTTTGCCGGTAAGACGTGCGGCAGTATTGGGCGACTGTAGTTCGGCATGAAAACCGCAACACTTGTTTTTTTCCTCGTAGTCCACATTCTCTCCGCCGCAGGCAATAATGAGATCATCAAGTGAAGTCGGATTATATGGATTGTCACCGCCGGCAAGCTCGGACGGACGAATGTTGTGGCAGCCGTAAAATGGGGCAATGTTGAATTGGCTTAAGGGTTTTACCACCATCTCTTTAATTTTGTCTAAACCGAAATCATCAATAATGGCATATAAAAAATGGGTAATTTCGGAATCACCTTTATATTCCAGACCGACTTCCGCCAGTTTTTCATTGACACGTGCTTTGAGGCTTTCGTTGTTGTCAAGACGGTGTTTGGTCATGGCGGTATTGAGTTGACAGGTATTGCAGATGGTGACCATAGTTAAGCCGCGCGACTCAGCATAGCAGATGTTACGGGCATTAAGCACCAGAGACAAAAAGTCATCATAGTCTTGCAGGTGAGAAGCACCGCAACACGATGCCTCAGTCAGTTCAATCAGTTCAATTCCCAACTTGTCGGCAACGGCGTAGGTTGACATGAGTTGTTCGGGAGTACTCTCTTTGGCAGTACATCCTGTAAACAGTGCATATTTTAATTTTTCCACGTCAACGCTCCTAAAATTTTACTGTCGAAGAGATTTTTACAAGTTTTTTAATCTCATCGAGTTTATCTGATTTTGGCATATTCCAAGGGAGTACAATTTTGCCTTTTTTATACATCTTGATAGCAACGGGTACATGCTTGAGTACACCAAGATTGCCTTCAGAGTAACGCACAAGTTCTCCTTCGTCAAGCAGTCCGTGTTTTTTGATGGAATGGGCAAAACCTACGGCATGACGTACCGCAACATTGTTTGGTGCGCGTCCGAATTCAAAGGCCTGATTGTGAAGTTTGGTAATCTTCTCAATGGGGTTGACCTCTTTGGGACATACCTCGGCACATTCAAAGCATTTGACACAATCCCAAACACCTGCACCCATTTGATTGACCACGTCAAGACGCTCCAGAGTTCCTTCGTCGCGGACATCGGCGTTAAAGCGATATGCCGCGGCAAAAGCAGCCGGACCAAAAAAGTCATCATTCTCTTCAATAGCGGGACATGAGTAGTGGCACAGACCGCACTGAATACACAAGTCGGCTTCAAGCAGTGCTTCTGCTTGTTCCGGAGTCACTAATGATTCTTGCTTTGGATGCTCGTCAATATCGCTAATAAGGTAAGGTTTTACGGCATCATGTTTCTGCCAGAAATCTGCTTTATCGACAATCATATCTTTGACGGCACGTTTAATACTGACAGGTTCAATTGTCAGTTCATTGCCAAAGAGCTCAATAATATCATTCATGCGCTCTTTGCAGGCAAGCACCCCTTTGCCGTTGACTTTGACGGCACAAGCACCGCAAATACCGTGACGACAGCTTCGTCGATAACTGAAGCTGCCGTCAAACTCCCATTTAATACGATTTAAAATGTCAAGAACCACCTCTTCGGATGTGACTTCCATCCGGTACTCTTTGTAGGCCGGAAGGTAATCGGTTTCAGTGTTAAAACGGAACACTTTAAAAGTAATAGTTTGTGTTGTAATACTCGTCATTGAGTGCTCCTTTAGTATGTTCGTTCTTTAAGTTCATGTTTGCCAAGCGTGACATCCATGTAATCAAGCGTAATCGTGCCGTTTTCGTCCATATAAGCCATCGTATGCTTGAGGAAGTTTTCGTCATCACGCGTGTCATAATCTTCACGGAAATGCGCACCACGGCTCTCTTGGCGTGCCAGGGCACTTTGGGCAATGAAGAGTGAAAAATCCAACATATGACCCAGTTCAATGGCTTCTTGAAGGTCGGTGTTGAAGATATTTGATTTATCGTCGATACGGCAGTTGTCATGAAAACGCCGGCGCAGCTCTTTAAGAATTTCAACCTGTTCCGCCAAGGTTTTTTCTGTTCTAAAAACACCGGCGTTATCGGTCATGCTTTGCTGGAGTGCTTCACGCAGTTTGGGTACGGTATCGGTACCGTTACGATTGAGTATGGTCGTCACTTCGTTAATGACGTTGTCGGCATCTTGTTCCGTAGCAACACGCAATGTTATACCCTCGTTCAAGTCATGAATCATGCTTTGACCGACATGACGACCGAAAAAGAGTGCTTCAAGAACCGAGTTGGCACCCAATCGGTTGGCGCCGTGAACACTTGAGCACGAGCACTCGCCGGCGGCGTAAAAACCTTCAACAAATTCGGTATTGTTTTTTCTGACATGACCATCTTTGTCCATCGGAATACCGCCCATGGAGTAGTGTGCCGTAGCACTGATTAAAATCGGCTCCTTGACCATGTCCAAGCCTAAAAAGGTAATGGCAAGGTCGCGAAGTTCCGGCAGACGCTCCATGATGAGATCTTTGCCCAGATGTACCAGGTCAATATAGACCGCATCTTTACGGGGACCAACACCGCGCCCTTCACGAATTTCATTAATGATGGCACGGCTCACAACATCACGTGAAGCAAGTTCCAGTTTGTTGGGAGCATATTTTTCCATGAAACGTTCTCCCTCGGAGTTCAGCAGGCGACCGCCTTCACCCCGGGCCGCCTCAGAGATAAGGACACCGTTTCCGGAGAGCCCCGAAGGGTGGAACTGTACAAATTCCATATCTTCCAGCGGAAGACCGTGGCGGGCAACGATGGAAAGACCATCACCGGTATTGGCATGGGCATTGGAGTTGATTTTATAGGCACGTGCATACCCGCCCGTTGCAAACATGACAGCTTTAGCATTAAAAATGGCATACTCCAGATTACGGATATTGAAAGCAATGACACCGCTGACTTTGCCGTCTCGGTAGATAATATCGGCGGCATACCACTCATCCCAGAAGTCAACGCCTTCGCGAAGTGCCTGTTCGTAGATGGTTTGCAGCAGGGTCAACCCGGTTCGGTCTTTGGCATAACAGGCGCGGGGAGAAGATTGTCCGCCAAAGGGACGCTGCGCAATAGTACCGTCTTCATTACGGCTAAACGCCGCACCCATACGCTCCGCCCACCGAATCGTTTCGGGAGCCTCTTGACACATGAGCTCAACAACATCCTGATCCGCCAGGTAGTCGGCGCCTTTAACCGTGTCAAATTCATGCAGTTCAATACTGTCTTCATCGCTCAGTGCTGCATTAATCCCGCCCTGAGCTGCCCCAGAGTGGCTGCGAAGCGGGTGAAGTTTTGTAATAACGGCAACGTTTTTACCGGCCTTTTCAAGTTCACGCGCAGCAGCGGTTCCGGCGAGTCCGGCACCGACAATGACTGCATCATAAGTATAAATAGGGATACCCATATACCATCCTTAAATTTAATGTAATGATTGTAGCGCGTCAAAACTTGCAATAAGTTAAATATGGACCAAGATAGAAGCAAATGTTTTTTTGTTACTTTAGGTACCATGGAGGGAAACCGGCATGCTGCTACGGTCTAAAAGCTTAAAATAACATGATTGCTGTTGCTTTGTCGCTTGGGGGATGTTTTTAGAAAATGACGACCGTATTCAATAGCGGACTCCAGCGTTTTATGTTTGGGTTTGACTATAAAAACACCGCTGATAGTGAGATGCTGCACATTGATTCGTTTCGTTTTAAATCGGGTCTCTTCAATAGTCTTTCGCAGCTGTTCACAGGCTTGATATGCCGCATCCTGATTATCGCTTGGCAACACAAGCGCAAATTCATCATACCCGATGCGAGCGACATGTTCATTGGTTTTTTCGTACAGTGAAAGTGCAAAAGCAATTTTCTTAATAATGGCCTGAGACGTCTCTTCCGAGAGATGCGAGCGTATCTCTTTGTAGTTGTCAATACTAAAGACATAGACGTAAACGGTATAGTTATAGGCAATTTTTTTGTTGTTAAAGAGGTGAATCAGACCTTTGAGGCTGTGGAGTTGCGAGAGTGGATCCCGATAGGCTTCATTCCGTTTGCTTTCATCACTCCTATGGAGATCTTTTGATACATACTCAAGCTCTTTGACATGGTAACTGTAGTCGGGTGTGTGTCGGTTGATGGCATTGAAATCACGTACGGCCGCATTCAATTTTCCAAGATAACCGATGGCAATTAAGATAATGTAGAAAACGGTAACGTAAATCACATAGCTGTTGATCGCCTCTTTTTGAAACAGCAGTGTACTTTGGAGCTCAAGAAGGGTCGAAAGCGCTTTATTGAGAGCAGCACGTTCTGTCTGTAACGCCTGACGATACGCTTTGGTCTCTTGTTGTATGGTGGCATGCGTCTGTATGGCGGCATGGTAGTTCATGGTGTGCTTTTGAAGTGCTGTCATTCCCATGGTCTCCGATGCCGGATCGTGAAAATAGGGTGCTACGATATCTAGTGAGCGCTTGCGGTTGATGTCGTCAATATTGAATTGCAGTTTGTTGCGTAACATCTCAAGCTTGATGAGTGTTGAGCCAAAATCACCCTGTTCAAGCGTTGTCAACTGTTCGACAAGATGCTGGTGCACATAGAGTGATTTTATGATGGAAGAGGTCTGAATCTGGCTGGTATTGAGCAGCAGTATCACGATGGACAGAAGCGTCACTATAATAAGATGCAGTCGTAACTGATGCAACAGTGACACCATAGAAAATCTCACACGTCATCCTTCAAAACATATCACGTTAACGAATTAGGTGATATTCTAGTATTAAATCATTTAATTCCCACTTAATACAAGTGTTTAAGTTAACTTAATATATGCTACCAAAACTAAACTTATACTGCGAGGAGCTGCTATTAACGCGGAAGAGTATTTTATTGAGACGATGGCGGGAGCATCGAGCGCTATTGGTGATGATGGTGCATTGATGGGCAGTTGTGTCTACTCCAAAGATCTCTTTTTTGAAGGGGTGCATTTTAGTCGAAAATGGATGTGTCTGTATGATATTGCCACCAAAGCGATGATGGTCAATATCTCCGATGCCGTTGCAATGAATGCCGTACCCAAATATGCGCTTATCGGCATTGCTATGCCCTCAAATATGCCACTTCACGAGATGCGTGAGCTGACGCAGGGTTTTCTGGATACGGCAACGGCGTTCAATATTGAGATTATCGGCGGCGATACCATTGCCAATACCAAGCTTGATATTTCGGTGACCCTTGTCTCTGTTTCTTCAAGACCTTTGCTGCGTCGCGGCATCAAGCAGGGTGATTGTCTTGCCTACACCGGCGTATTGGGTCGCAGTGCTACAGAATTGCGTTACCTTTTAAGCGGCGGCCGGCTTCATCGCAGAGCGAAATTTACCAACATTCATGTCAGACAGCAGTTTATTGCCGATGCGACCGTCTCACTTCACAGCGGCATGGATATTTCAGACGGACTGTTTTGTGATCTGGAAAAAATGTTGCGCATCAATAGACTTGGAGTCCGTTTTTTAGCTAAAATTCCGACACTGATTGCTTGCAGCGGTGAAGAGTATGAGATGCTTGTGGCATTTTCTCCGAGAAAACGGCGTACACTTCAGCGTCTTGCCCAAAAACATCGGGTAAGGCTCACCATTTTTGGACGAAGCCGACGCGGAACGTTTAAAAGTTACTGCAAATCACACCATTTTTAAAGAGAGCCTTCATGGATCGACTGTATGCCTATTCTCACGCGCCCATTCCGTTTCATTTTAAGCAAAGTCCCCGTGATTTTGTGGTCGATGAGATCCCGTTATATCCTTTTAGCGGGGAGGGCGAGCATTGCGTCTATTGGGTGCGCAAGAAAAATCTGACGACCTGGCAGATGATAGAGCGCATTGCCGCATATCTTAAAATTCGCCCCCGTGATATCGGCTATGCGGGTCTCAAAGACAAGAACGCCCTGACAAAGCAGTATATCTCCATACACCAACAACACGAAACGGCGATGGAGACGTTTGAAACCGAGGGCATTAAAATACTCTCCAAAACCTACCATCGTAACAAAATCAAGATGGGGCACCTCAAAGGAAACCGATTTTTTATTCGT
This sequence comes from Sulfurimonas sp., assembly GCA_003978475.1. Lineage (GTDB taxonomy): Bacteria > Campylobacterota > Campylobacteria > Campylobacterales > Sulfurimonadaceae > QNZR01. Next base: position 3,554 of record QNZR01000076.1, on the reverse strand, counting down.
CTTAAAAAGGTCAATCCCACCTCGGCCGCCAAGATTGCCGAGACACTTACGACCGTTGCGAGATACGGTATGCCCAACTATTTTGGTTTTCAGCGTTTCGGTACGGAGAAAAACAACTATACCATCGGCGAGGCCATTTTGTTTCATGGACGCAAGGAGCGTAATGTGACACTGCGTCGGATGTACATTAACGCCTACCAGAGTCATCTGTTTAACTTGTGGCTGAGCAGTCGCATTGAAAAATCCCGACTCATCGAGAGCTTCGAACCTAAAGAGATGACCGATTTGCTCAATATGCCTATTGAGATATTAACTAATATTAAAAAACAGAGACATCCGTTCAAGCTTTTTGAGGGGGATGTTATGATGCACTATCCTCACGGGAAGCTGTACCATTTTGACGGGACACTGGAAGAAGCGGAACGGTTTACATGCCGAGATGTCGCTGTGACGGGACTGCTTGCGGGAAAACGTGCCCAGCGTGCCGAAGGTGATGCTTATGTGTTGGAAAAAGCGTTTGATATGGCTACCAATGTCGACGGAGCCCGCCGTTACGCCTGGGTGTTCCCGGAAGATTTGGAAGGAGAATACAAAGAGAATGAGGCATGGTTTGAAATACATGTTACATTGCCTAAAGGTTCGTATGCTACGGTGTTGATTGAAGAAATTGCCAGAAGAGAGTTAGAAGGAGCAGTGTCATGAGAGCAGTAACAAGTTTAATATCGCAGGGGTTTGGGATGTTTGCCTCACATGAGTTTGAGCCATGGTTTCAAAGATTTGTCAATCGCAGTTACGTCAAACTTATGGGGCTGGATATGCATGAGTTTCGAGCACCGGAGCGTTACTCCAGTCTGAATGCACTCTTTACGCGTCATTTGGAAGTAGCGCGGGAATTTTCCAGGAATGACCAGGAACTTATTTCACCGTGTGATGCTCTGGTAAGTGAATGTGGCAGTCTGGAGGGCGACAGGGCGCTTCAGATTAAAGGCATGTCATACAGTGTCAATGAGCTTTTGAGTGACGAGATTGCCCAGGAACACAAGGAACGACTGAAGGACGGGCAGTTTGTCAACTTTTATCTTTCCCCCAAAGATTATCACCGGTATCATATGCCGTGTGATCTTACCATTCACCGTGCCGTGCACATTCCGGGCAAACTGTATCCGGTCAACATGCCCGCACTGAAGAACATCAGTCATTTGTTTATTGAAAATGAACGGGTCGTTATTGAAGCAGAGACCGCGCAGGGAACTCTGCTCTATTTGGTGTTGGTAGGGGCGCTAAATGTTGGAAAAATGCGTGTGAGTTTTGAACCGCGTTTAGTCACCAATGACGCCGATGCCTACAAACGACCGTACGAATTTCATGACCTGAGGCTTCAAAAAGGGGATGATTTCGGCTGTTTTGAGATGGGTTCAACGATTGTGATGATCACGGAAAAAGAGACGCTGAATTTACATGTAAATTCGGGCGAGCATGTGAGATTTGCTCAAACGATTGCCGAATTTCAAACCGCTTCGTCAAAAACACCGTTGTAGGCAGTGAAAAAACTACTTCGCCCTGTTCACCAATAATCCGCCCAGGACAATGAGCACAATACCAAAGAGTGCCGCAAGATCGGGAAAGGCATCGCCCAGCATCACGCCAAATCCGATGGCAAAAGGAATGTTGGTGTAGCTGACGACACCAATAATGGTCGCATTGGTACTGGAGTAGGCTTTGGTAAGCAGCCATTGTGAGAACGTAGAGATGATTGCCATGAGCACAATAAACCCCCATACCGTGTAAGAGTGCGGCATCTCAAAAGGTGTTATAAGAAAAGCAAGATAACTCGGCGGGGTGTAGAGACGTGCCAGCAGAAAGAGTAGCAGTGGCAAGAGAGTCCCTGCCATCATAAACGACAGTACGATCACGCGTGAATCAAAATGATCTTTAATTTTGCGAATCGTAGTGTAGGCAGCCGCTGCAAAAAAACCGCCCAAAATTCCCAAGAGGTGGTCATAGTCAATGATGTTCAATCCTTGAGGTCTGGTAATGAGCATGACACCGAAAAAGCCGATGAAGAGTGCGACAATACTGGTTTTGGATGCCCGTTCATTCAGAAGAAAAAACGCAAGAATGGCAACAAAAAACGGAGAGGTTTTATTGAGAGTAATGGCCACTCCCAGCGGAATGGCGGTAATAGTGTAAAAAAACATAATCATCGCACTAAAGCCAAGTACACCGCGCAATATGAGAGAACCCAAGTGGGAGCGGCTGAATTTTCCCGGAGTATGTTTAAGCATAATCAGAACCAGCAGCATGCCGATAATGTTTCTAAAAAAGACAATCTCCAAAGCACTCAGATCTTCGGAAAGAATTTTGGCAAGTGCTCCGTTAACCGCTGAAAACAGCGCACTCAAGAGCATAAAAAGAACACCGCTGTCGGTAGATTTCCATATGCTTTTCAGGATGAATGTCGCTTACACGTTAAAGCGAAAATGCATGACATCGCCGTCATGAACAATGTATTCTTTACCCTCAAGGCGCATTTTCCCCGCCTCTTTGGCGCCTGCTTCTCCCTGGTGGGCAATAAAATCATCAAAAGCAATGACCTCGGCGCGAATAAACCCTTTTTCAAAGTCATTGTGAATAACGGCGGCAGCTTTGGGTGCGGTAGTATTTTTACGAATGGTCCATGCCCGCACCTCTTTGACGCCGGCGGTAAAGTAGCTCATAAGACCAAGTTTGTCAAATCCTTTGTGAATAATCTGATGCAGACCCGATTCTGCAACACCGAGTTCGTTTAAAAACTCGTCACGTTCGTCGTCATCCAGGCCGACAAGTTCTTCCTCTATTTTGGCGCAGAGTTTAATAACCTCAAAGCCCTGTGCAGCGGCATGCGCTTCCAGTGCTTTGATGTGTTCATTGTCCTCCAGAAGGCCTTCTTCATCGACATTGGCACCGTACATGATCTCTTTGGAGGTGAGCAGACGCAGGTCACGGTTTAGCTCGTCAAAAAGACCGCTTTGGTCATCATCAAAAAGACGTGCCAAATTACCTTCTGCCAAAAACTCTGCCAGCGTTTGGGCAAACTCCATGAGTGCTTTGGCTTTCTTGTCGGCTTTTGCCTGTTTTTTAAGGCGCTCTATACGGTTGTTCAATGTTTCAATATCGGCTAAAATCAGTTCAGTCTCAATAATCTCAATGTCACGCAACGGGTCAATATCGCCTTCGGTATGTACAATATTTTCATCTTCAAAACAGCGTACAATATGTAAAATGACTTCCGTGTCACGAATATTGGAAAGAAACTTGTTTCCCAGACCTTCACCCTTGCTTGCTCCCTTAACCAGACCGGCAATATCGACAAAATCGAGTGTCGAATGCTGGATGCGTTCGGGGTTGACAATGGCGGCAAGCGCATCAAGACGACTGTCGGGAACGGGAACGACCGCCTTATTGGGTTCAATAGTACAAAACGGGTAGTTGGCCGCTTCGGCATTTTGCGCTTTGGTTAGCGCGTTAAATGTGGTTGATTTACCGACATTGGGTAATCCTACTAATCCGATACT
>QNZR01000150.1 GCA_003978475.1 Sulfurimonas sp. | reverse complement strand
CATCTTCTCTACAGTGAAGTTCACGAAAGTAAAAGCAGTGCCACCCGGCGGGAATATGCTATTAAACGCTTCAGCAGAACAAAGAAAAAGGTGCTAATGGGCATACAGCCGAATAAAACCGGCTAAAAATACCCCTTTTTTATTTGAGCTTATAATCTTTTAATGCAAATCACATTATAATTCTCTCAATTTTACAATAAGGAACGCTGCAAATGGGTGAGTTGTTTACTTTTTTTGGTGTGATCAGTCATAATCATGCCTGGATCTTTATTACGCACATGTTGCTAAGTGCAGGGATTGTGCTACTGTTAGCCAGAATGGCTATGAAAAATCTTCGTGTGGTACCCACTGGAACACAAAATGTCATGGAGGCCTATTTGGGCGGTGTCATGGCCATGGGCGAAGATGTCATGGGAAAAGAGAATGCGCGTAAGTATCTGCCTTTGGTTGCTACTATCGGTCTGTTTGTAGCTGTTGCCAATATTATCGGAATTATTCCCGGTTTTGAAGCACCGAGTGCCTTTTTGGATTTTACATTGGCACTGGCTTTGGTGGTTTTTGTTTACTACAACTTTGAAGGTATTCGTCATAATGGTGTTGTGGCGTATTTCAAGCACTTTATGGGGCCGGTATGGTGGTTGGCGTGGTTAATGTTTCCCATTGAAATAGTTTCGCATATTTCGCGGGTTATCTCATTGAGTTTCCGTCTTTTCGGTAATATCAAAGGAGATGACATGTTCTTGATGGTCATCTTAATGCTGGCACCATGGCTCTTACCGATGATTCCGTTTGCACTTTTAACGTTTATGGCGCTGTTGCAGGCGTTTATCTTTATGATGTTGACGTATGTCTATCTCGGCGGTGCCGTTCTTATTAGCGAAGATCACTAGTCGTAGCATGAAGAAAAGCTCTCTTGAGGCTCTTTTGAGCTTTCTTCTTGGATCTTCCTGGGCATTTGTCATTCTGGGTGCCTTTATTGTATTTAAAACCTTCTTATTCCTTGGCGTTGTCGGCGCCATCATTTTTACTTTTTTATTTCTCTTTGTTGCTCTGGTACTGATTGCCGGCATAGAAGCATTAATGCTTTACAAAGAAAATAGCGATGAACTCAAAAAACAGACAAAATTACTTGAAGAGATTCAAAAAGACATCAAATTTAACGATTCCTAATATTTTTACTGTATAATAACCTTATATAATATTTTATAAGGATTATTATGCGATTTTTAGCCCTTTTTCTCTCTTTGTTTCTGGCCTTGCAGGCAGAACAGCAGTACAAAAAAATTATTTTAGGCTCATACTCACACATAGAAAATGCTAAAGATGATGCGCAAAACATGACACGAAGGTTGGGTAAAGATCCTCGCTTTTTACAACAGCAAAAACAGCATAATCTGAAAGTGACGGTAGAGAAAAACGGCAATTTTTTCAGTGTCGTCCTCAAACCGTTTGCACAACGTAGCGATGCCCTTACCATGCTTAACGTCGTTCGGAAGTATCAAAAAGATGCCTATTTGAAAAGCTATGTTGAAAAGCCTTCTGAAGTTATCACACCGCAGCCGGTACATAATCGGATTGCCGAAGAGGTACGGCCAATGCCTTTGGCGGTGATTGACGTTGAAGCAAAGACGCGCCCTGTCGTACCTGAGGAGCAACAGATATCTTCTGCTTCTGAAGGGGGTGATATGAATATATCGCCGCAAATTCAAGAAGCCGTGGCGTTACAAGAAGATATTTTGGTCTCTTCCGATGCTGCTTTTGATCTCACCAAGGTTCAGGCCGACAAAATTCCGCCTACTTTTTTTGAGAAATATGCCCTCATGGCATGGGCGCTTGTGCTGATGCTGGCAGTTGTCATTGTCATCATATTGCGTCATAATGCGAAACTGCAACGACAGAATGAACAGCTTGTTGAAGAGCGCATCTCTTCAGATATTGCCATTAAAACTAAAGATGAATTTTTAGCAAAAATGAGTCACGAGATCCGAACACCGATGAATGCCATTGTCGGATTTTCTCATCTGCTTTTAGATACCAAACTCGATACGGATCAGTTAAGCAATCTCTCAAAAATTAAAAGTTCTGCCGACATTTTACTTGAAATTATTAATGATATACTGGATTTCTCAAAACTTGAAGCCGGCATGTTCAAACTTGAGAAAATTGAATTTAATGTCAATACCATTTTGGAAAATGCGGCGAATCTGGTTGCCGTTGAGGCAAAAAAACGACATTTGGAATTTGTATTTGACATTGATCATAATGTTCCCATTAAGCTTATTGGCGATCCGTTGCGTGTCGATACCATCTTGATCAATCTCTTAAGCAATGCCGTCAAGTTTACCAAATCGGGCGAGGTGATTCTCAAAGTCAGCTCCATAGAGAATGCAGATCAGTTTATTTTGGACTTTGAGATTAAAGATACCGGCATCGGTATCGCTCCGGAGAAGCTCTCCGAACTCTTTACTTCATTTTCACAAGCAGACAATTCGAGTACCCGTGTTTATGGCGGTACAGGTTTGGGATTGGTGATTACCAAAGAGCTTATTGAGCTTATGGGCGGTGAGATTACCGTAGAGAGCGAGGTAGGCGTCGGTACGACATTTAAGTTCCAACTTCTTTTTGACCGTCCGGAGCATGTCGATAAACGCAAGTACCGCCTGCCTTCTAAAGAGATTATGAAGAAAAAGGTGCTCATTATTGATGAAAACAGCAGCGCGGCCGATTCACTGACGCGAATGATTGCGTATTATCAGTATTCAGCCGATGTCGTTGCGACGATGAATGAAGCGCTCTATGCACTGAAAATATTGCCGTACGATATTGTCTGCATTGACTCTAAAATTATTGCGGAGAATGTTGATAATTTTATAGAGGTTATTCGAGAGAAAACCAGTGCTAAAATTGTTCTGCTCAATGGAGGTATTGCTAATTATCAAAAGATTGAGGGTATTGATACCGAGCTGTTTAAGCCGTTTAATCAACAGGATCTTTTTAATGCTATTTTAGATCTGTATCAGCCTGAAGCCCAGCGTTCCGTTCATACCAAAGGTATTAGTAAAAAAGACCTTAAAGTGCTCTCCGGTGCTACCATTTTACTTGCTGAAGATAACAAAATTAACCAAAGTGTGATTCAAAGCCTCTTAAGCCACAGCGGGGTCAATCTTCTGATTGCCAATAACGGACAAGAAGCGATCGATATGCTCTATAGTAACGAAGATATTGATTTGATTCTTATGGATATCAGCATGCCTGTGCTTAACGGGTATGATGCCGCATCTCAAATTCGATTGGATGATCAGTTTAAAGAGCTACCGATTCTAGCGCTCACCGCCAATGCCTTAAGCAGCGATGTTAAAAAATCTCAGGAAGTCGGTATGCAGGAGCATATGAGTAAGCCGTTGAATGTTGAACAGTTTTACAGAGCGTTACTCAAATATATTTCACCTCACAATAACCATGGTACCGCTTCTGGGGAGACGCAGGAAGCTTCCTTGAGCGAGACGCCACACGAACATGCCGCAACAACAATAAAGAAGATTCATGAACTGATCACGGTGAATACCGCAGAGGGTATGGAGCGTGCCGGAGGTGATAAGACCCTGTATAAAGAGATTTTGCGTGAATTTGAGAAACAGTATTATTACTCCTCGCGTGAGTTAGAAGAGTATCGCAGCACTTCGGATTTTGACAAAGGAGAAAAACTGTGTCATGATATCAAAGGCGTTGCCGCCAATATTGGTGCGTATGAGCTTTCCGAGAGTGTGAAAAATTTAGAGTATGCTTTTAAAAGCGGCTCCATTAAAGAGAGTGACGGTGCCATTATTCATTATAACAGAGAACTGGAAAAAGTATTGATCGATATACAGAGCTTCATCGAATACGGATAGCGTATGATAGCCTATTTAATTACCGATCCGCACTATTACACAACCCATGTCGTCACATTTGAGAGACGGCTAGAAGCTGTTTTGGGAAGGCACCGCGTGACACATGCGTGCTTTCGTGATAAACAGTCGTCCAATACAGAGGAACTTGCCGGCGTATTTGTGAGGGTATGTCAATTGTTCGGTGTGGAACAGATTTACATTAACACCCATATGGCACTGGCACAAAAACTCGGTGCTACGGGTGTGCATCTGACATCTTCGCAGCTTGCTTTAATTCCTGATGCCAAAGCATCCCGTTTGCAGGTTATTGCCAGTACGCATAATAGTGAGGAGATGACTCTGGCGCAAAAATTGGGAGCGGATTGTGTGACCTACAGCCCGATTTTTGCAACGCCGCATAAAGGAAATCCTAAAGGTTTAGAGGATTTAAAAGATAAAGTGGATAAAATAAGAACCAATATTATAGCACTCGGCGGTATTGTCACTGCCGAACATGTCAAAAGTATCGAAGAGACGGGTGCATATGGTTTTGCATCCATACGATATTTTATTGACAATGCGCAATACAACCGTTAAGGAATGGAATGTTTGAAATCGTTATTGGTCTTGAGGTTCATGTACAGTTAAATACAAAAACAAAACTTTTTTGCTCGTGTCCAACGAGTTTTAACCATCAGCAAAATAGCAATACCTGTCCAACCTGCCTGGCTCTCCCGGGTGCTTTGCCGGTACTTAATCGCAGTGTTTTGGAAAAATCGGTAATGTTTGGAACCGCGGTGCATGCGACCATTAACCGAACCTCGTATTTCGATCGTAAAAGTTATTTTTATCCCGACAGTCCCAGTGCCTATCAGATCACACAACTCTATACGCCGATTGTTGAGCATGGAACATTGCAAATAGATTTTGAAGACGGTAGCCATAAAGTCATTCGCATCAACCGTGCCCACATTGAAGCCGATGCCGGTAAAAATATTCATGAAGGTGATATCTCCAAAGTCGATCTCAATCGTGCGGGAACACCGCTGCTTGAGATTGTCTCTGAACCTGACATGCGTTCAAGTGACGAGGTGATTTTATATCTGAAAAAGCTGCATGCCATTGTTCGTTATTTGGATATTAGCGATGCCAACATGCAGGAGGGCTCGTTTCGGGTGGATGTTAATGTCTCTATCCGTCCCAAAGGTGATGACAAGCTGTATACCCGTGTTGAGATTAAAAATATTAACAGTTTTCGCTTTATTCAAAAGGCTATTGAAATTGAGGTTGCCCGTCAAATTGAAGCGTGGGAAGATGGGGTATATGATGAAGAGATTTATCAGGAGACCCGTTTGTTTGACCAGAGTAAGCAGGAGACCCGCTCCATGCGCGGCAAAGAGGAAGCTGCCGATTACCGTTATTTCCCCGAGCCCGATCTGTTGAAAGTCGTGGTTGATGATGCCATGTATGAGACGTTTACCCAGATTCCCGAACTTCCCGATGAGAAACGTGCGCGTTTTGTCCGTGAGTACGGCATGAATACCTACAATGCCTCCGTGATTACCAGTTCTTTGGAGATGGCATGTTATTTTGAAACCATGATGCGTGAGGGGATCAGCGCCAAAAATGCAACGACCTGGTTGACTGTAGAGTTGCAGGGTCGCTTTAGCGGTCATGTCAATATTGAAAACTCACCGGTGAGTGCCCGGACTTTAGGGGTATTGGTCAAGCGTATTGAAGACCAGACTATTAGCGGAAAAGCGGCTAAAGAGGTACTGGATTATTTGATGGAACATGACGTATCGGTTGAGAGTGTCATTGAGACACTCGGTCTCAAGCAGGTTAGTGATACCGGAGCCATTGAGAAAATTGTCGATGAGATTCTCGCCGCCAATGCGGACAAGGTTCAAGAGTATCGAAACGGCAAAGAGAAACTCTTTGGTTTTTTTGTCGGTCAGACCATGAAAGCCTCCAGAGGAAGTGCCAACCCACAGGCGGTCAACGATATTTTAAAATCTAAATTGAGTTAGGCATGGTAGCAATGAAACCCTTTGCGCGTTTCATGGTGAAAAGTGCCTATGTATTAAACGGCTCAGCCTCCTACAAGGCGGTAAAAAAGTTTTTTTATAACCTGATGGAGAACAACTCCTACCGCTACAAAAAATATTTTGATATTGTCATGGTAGTACTCATTCTCTCCAGTGTGATCATTCTGATTCGTGAAGTCAAGTACGAATCGCATGATTTTTTACAGTTTTTTAATGACTATGTTATCTCTATTATCTTTCTCATTGAGTACCTGTTGCGTATGTGGGTCTACAATGACAACTCTAAAATTATTATTGATCGTTATGAGCATGATGAGTTTTTACAACGTGAATTCAACCCCTTTAAAGCACTGAAAGCCATTGCCTATGTCAAATTTCAATATATGAGTTCGCCCTCGGCAATTATTGATCTTTTTGCCATTATGCCGTTTTTCCACGAGTTGCGGCTTTTACGGCTTTTTATTCTTTTTCGGGTGTTTAAACTGTTTCGCTATACCAACAGTATCCGCCATCTGCTCTCGGTATTGACCCATAAAAAGCATGAGTTGCTGACTCTTTTGATGTTTGCCGCTATTGTGGTTTTTGTTTCGGGCGTACTTATTTATGTGATGGAAGCCAACCATCCCAATTCGCAGATTAATACACTTTTTGAGGCGTTCTACTGGTCTTTGGTCACCATTTCTACCGTGGGTTTTGGCGATTTGGTTCCCAAAACCGAGGGTGGTCAGGTGGTGGCGATGTTTATTATTATCTCGGGTATTGCCGTACTGTCATTTAGCACGTCTATTATTGTTTCTGCATTCACGGAGCGTATGGACGATATTGTCGAGAACAAACTCATTGAAAATATCTCGGCATTAAAAACGTTTTATCTTATCTGCGGCTACACCAAAACAGCCCAGCAGGTAGCCGCCAAATTACGCCGTCACGGTAAAAATATTGTCGTACTCGATCGTGATGTCGAGCGTGTCAAACTGGCAACATCACATCGTCTCAAGGCCGTCATAGGAGATCCGGGAGCTTTGGCGAGTTATGCAAAATTGGGCATTGATTTTAAAGAGCAGGTTCGTGCGGTATTGTGTCTGGAATATGACGATGTCAGTAATGTTTATGCTGCTTTGACCCTCCGTTCCATGGACAAAGAGGTCATGTTGCTTTCGCTGCTAATTCATCAGCATAACCGAAAAAAACTCCTGCTTGCGGGTGTGAATGAGGTGATTTATGCGCAAGAACTCGTTGGCATGGTTGCTAAAGAATTCAGTGGAATGCCGGTTGCTTTTGAGGCGATTCATGCTTTGCGTTCGGAGCAGAGTGATGTACTGACCGAAGAGATTGTTATTGATGAGTATATCTGTTCACAATATCACGATGTCGGAGATCTCGATACCGAGTATTACCGTATTATTTTAATGGGTATTAGTCCTGTTAACGGCGGTGCGTTTCTTTTTAACCCGGATGCGCATGAGCGTCTGCATAACGGTGACATTCTTTTGATTATCGGCTCAAATGTGCTCATTAAAGAGTTTAAACGTGATTTACATGTAAAAAAGAGATACCGATGAAAAAAAATGCCCTGATTTTCGGTTATAACGAATATGCGCGTCAGATCGCCTCTCAAATTGCTTCAGAATATGAACGGGTGCATATTTTTATTTTAGATGAGACCTTGCGTCATCAGGCGGAGAGCGACGGTTTTCGTGTCTCGATTTTTGATTTGAGTGATGAGTGGAGTGAGATTGAGCAGGAGTATCATATTGAGAATACGGTAGCCTTTTGTACTTTAGAAGATGATGCTCACAATATTTTTTTAACCATTTCACTACGGGCAGAATTTTCCCATATGTATATTGTGGCGCTGGCAAAAGATACCGAAGGCATCAATAAGCTTAAAATCGCCGGAGCCAACAGAATTTTGCCGATTGTACAAATTACTGCCAATCTCATTAGCGAGATTTTGGAAAAACCGGTAGTGACCAATGTACTGCACAATATTTTATACGAAGACAGCGATATTAAAATTTCGCAAATTACGGTTGCGGAGGGAGATTCTGTTGTCGGCAGGAACAGTCATGCTCTGTCATTGAAAGAGATGTACAATCTTATTTTGCTTGCTATTGTCGATGGCAAACTCGATACCAATTTTGTTTTTACCGCCAAAGGTTTTAACCACACTATCAGTGTGGGTGATGTATTGGTTGTTATTGGTCTACAAGAAGATATTGACCGGTTTAATCAGGAGATAAAAAGGAGCAGAGGATGAGTGATATTGCTGTTATCGGTGCCGGAAAGTGGGGGTACGCTCTCTATAGAGCCATCAGACACAACCATAACGCGGTTATAACGTCCAGAACAGTGCGAGATATGGAAGGCTTTGTCAGTTTGGAAACGGCATTGGCATGTCGTTACCTTGTTTTTGCTATTCCGGCGCAAGAAGTCGGCAGATGGCTGTGTGAGCATTTTGTTTACAAGGAGCAAAAAGTGCTTGTGGCGGCTAAAGGTATTGAAGCAGAGAGCGGACGCTTTTTAAATGAGATATTTGAAACCTGCATCCCTTCCGAGAATCTTGCCTATCTTTCGGGTCCCTCTTTCGCCGCCGAGGTCATGCAGTCTCTGCCGACAGCGGTAGTAATTAACTCTTACAATCACTCTCTGGCGGAAACCTTTGGCACTTTTTTCCCTGATTTTATGAAAACCTACTACTCTACGGATGTTATTGGTGCAGAGGTATGCGGTGCGTACAAAAATGTCATTGCCATTGCCGCAGGCATCTGTGAAGGGCTGCATCTGGGTAACAATGCGGCAGCTTCGCTGATTGCCAGGGGTCTGGTCGAGATGCAGCGTTTTGGTAAAAGTTACGGTGCGCGTGATGAGAGTTTTATTGGACTCAGCGGTGCGGGGGATCTTTTTTTGACGGCAAGCTCAACGATGTCACGAAATTTTCGTGTTGGGCTGGGAATGGCCAAAGGTCAATCGCAAGAGCTGATCTTACAAGAGCTAGCAGAGGTAGCCGAGGGTATCGGTACGGCCTATGCTTTACAAAAAATCGCACAGGAGAAGGAGCTTTATTTGCCGATTGCACGCGAGGTTTACAATATGTTGGAAGGGAAAGATCCGCAAGACAGTTTGCGTGATCTGCTGTCACAATAAGATGCCGACGACACAGGTAAAAAATCTGATGATGGCAGTGGGGATTGCATTGGTATTTTTTGCTGCTTCGGTCTCGTTTGTCACGATGACGCAGGCACTGCTAATTGGTTCTATTGCGCTGTTGGTGGCATTGTGGAGTAATGAAGCCCTGCCGCTGGGGGTGGTCTCGTTACTGCCAATTATTCTCTTTCCGGCATTTTCCATTTTACATGTAAAAGAGACCACGGTTAATTATGCTCATCCCATTATCTATCTTTTTTTAGGAGGGTTTTTACTTGCCATTGCAGTAGAAAAAAGTGGACTGCATCGCTGGATATCAGATAAAATCTTAAGCTTTTTTCCCAATACGGCGCGCGGTATTATCTTCTCGTTGGTAATAACTTCCGGGCTCTTAAGTTCCGTCCTCTCCAATACTACGACGACGCTGCTGCTCATCTCGATTGCACTGTTTCTTTCCGATGAGGTACGCCTGAAAGTACGTTTTGCTCTGGCCATTGCTTATGGGGCGAGCGTAGGAGGTATTTTAACACCGATCGGCACGCCACCCAATCTCATTTTACTTGGTATTATGCAGGACAAAGGGATGGAACTGATTCCCTTTTTTCAGTGGATGCTCATGGTTTCTCCGGTGGTATTTGCCATGTTGTTGGTGGTGGGTTTTGTTTTGTCATTGGGGGTCAAAGATTTACATGTAGCACGAGAAGATCATCTCGAACCGCTTAATGCCAATCAGAAAAAAGTGCTTTATGTTCTGGGAGGATTGATTGTGGTGCTGCTGCTTAATGCACCCATTAGACCTTACTGGAACGGTCTGGGTATGAGTGAGCCGGTCATTTTGCTAAGTGCCGGACTTCTGCTTTTTTTGCCGCCGTTGCATCAGCTGGAGTGGAAAGAAGATGCCAAAAAGGTTCCCTATGAAATCATGTTTTTATTTGGTGCGGGATTTTCCATTGCCAAGGCTTTTTCGCAGACGGGACTTGCTGATGAATTGGCTTCATATTTAGTGAGTATGACGACAATGGCACCTCTGATGCTACTGTTTTGTATTGCCGTACTTATTACTTTTACTACCGAGATCACTTCCAATACGGCGCTGATTTCTATTATGTTGCCCATTATTTACTCCGTTGCAGAGCAGACGGGTATCAATACAACGCTGTTTATGATGGTTGCTACCGTCTGTGCAAGTTACGCATTTATGCTTCCAATAGCCACCGCACCCAATGCTATTGCCATGAGTAGCGGAGTGGTGCACATTAGAACGATGGCAAAATATGGTTTGGTCTTTAACGTGATTGGCATTGCTATTATTGTACTGGTGGCTGAAGTATTTTGGAAGGCACTGTTGTAGATGCAGTTAGCGTATGACCATACCGTTTTAGAACACTTTATTCCTGTTGCGTATGAGGAGTTGGCTCACGATCTCATACACCATCTAAAGCTTGATGAGTCGGATTATATGCGGATGGCTCATGCATTGCGTCGGTACTATCATCATCATTTTTACAGTGAGCTGGTACGACTTAAAACGCTCTACCGACCGTTTAATCCCGACAGCGATCTCCTCTCTCGTCAGACCTATAGCGCAAGGGAATACGGCGCACTCAAAGGAGCATTGGTTGCTGCGGTGACACCGCTTCTGGAGTATGCCAATTATGAAGAGTTGACACCGGAGGTACTGCATGCGGCGATGAATAAAACCTCACCCTACGGAGTCGAAGTGAGTGTTGATTTTGATGATTTTGAGGAAATCCTGCTCTTTTATCGCGGTGAAGCACACCGTTATGACGAGAAGCGGCACTGGCGTTCGCTTTATCTGAAAAAAGAGCGTATTCGTGTGGATGTCTACCGTCGTCTGTTTTTACTGTTGAAACCCAAGCAGCTGGAAGATCGTGCTAGAGAGATTGCTTCACGTGAGGGGCGCCGTATTGAAAGTGTCCGGGCATCATTGCGTAAGAACAATGTGGTGTTACTTGAAGAAGAGCGGCAAGAGCGCATTTATATGAAACTATTTAAAGACATTCCCCATGCCGATTTGGAAATGCTTTTTCCCAATACCAAAGTAAAAATGACCCTCAAAGACAAACTGAAGATCGGTATTACCGGGGGTGGTGGAACCATTGGCGCACTGGCAACACTCATAGGCAAACTCGGTACCATGATGGAGCCGTTGTCACTATTGGCTGCCGTGGGTGCTTTTGGCGGGGTACTGTGGCGCCAGATCAAGACGGTATTTACGCATCGAACCCGCTACATGGCGCAGCTGGCAAAAAATCTCTATTTTTACAATCTGGACAACAACATCGGTGTCGTGACGCATCTGGTAGATATGGCAGAGAGTGAAGAGAGTAAAGAGGCGCTGTTAAGTTATCTGTTTCTCTCTAAGAGTCCTCAACCATTGCCTCGTCGTGCATTAGATGAGGCCATTGAAACATACATGATGAACACCTACAATCTTCCGATGAATTTTGAAGTCGACGCGGGTGTTCGCAAACTTTTGGAACTGGGGCTTGTGCATGAGAGTGAAGCGGGTTTGCGTGTCGAGCACCCTGGTGAAGCATTGAAACGGCTTCATGAACTCAACGCCGCTTCGTGACTGTAAGATAGGTTCCATGTCACTGGATGTCGGGCCAGTTGCCCAAATAAAGTAAAGATAAATAACATTACAGATAAAATAAAGCGAGAAAAGGTGGTACTGTTTAGTACTTAACTTGACAACTAGTTTGACACCCACCGCTACCG
>QNZR01000136.1 GCA_003978475.1 Sulfurimonas sp. | reverse complement strand
TATTTTCACTTTTAGATGTAGAAAAGACCAATAATGCTTGGAATTTTAAAAATGCCCAATCCCAAATTATCTAACAGGTGAATGCTCTCCAGATCAAATGCCGTAGAGAGAAACATTATCTGCTTCTGCTCGCAGTAGGTAAAGAGCGCTTTGTGAGCCTCGACATCAAGTTCAAGTTTTTGAATCATCTCAAACTGTGATTCGGCCGCATCAGTATGCGTCTGTTGATAAGCGGCCTTTGGCGCATGTTTTGAGACCAGATGTTCGGTTTTAAACGTTTGAAACTTCACCGCATCGGCTCCGGCATCACGGGCAACATCAACAAGCTGCTTTGCCCGTTCCAAAGAGCCGTTATGATTCACCCCCGCCTCGGCAATAATAAAAACACTCATGTCACAACACTCCCTGCTTTGATAACACGGTACGCTTCAATGGTAATACCCTCTTTGCTCACGGCACCACTGCCAATAAAACAACCCTGTTTCACCGTGACACCGCCATTAATAATAGCACCTGTGGCAATATGACAATGGGCTTCAACAATACTGTCGTGTTCTATTAACGCCCGGGTATTGACAATGCAGTTTGCTCCAAGAGAAGCGTTGGCATTAATGAGGGCATCATGCATAATGACGGTTCCCTCTGCAACATATGCATGTCGTGAGACATAGGCTCTCGGTGACACAATACTCGGCAGGATAAACCCAAACTGCTTTGCCTGTTCAAACAGGCTAATTCTCAGCGTTGGTGATGCAATCTGTCCTACTGTAATCAGTGCATGGCGATAGTGCTTGCAAAGCCGTGTTAAATCAGCATCACTGCCAATAATTTCATACCCCGATACGATGGATCCGATGCGCTCGGGACGATCAATAATACCGCCTATCTCGAAACGGCCTTCTTGTTCAATGACATCTATCACGCTCACACAGTGACCGCCGCCGCCAATAAGAAGAATCGGCGTCATGGCAACCTCACACTGCTAGGAATGTTAACCACTCGCGACTCTAGCCACGTAGCATGCTTTAAAGGAGCACATGGCGCCTCTTGAAACATCGGAAGTTTATGCATCAGGGTCCAGACCGGGCGGGTCATCACGCCTTTGGCATTGGTGGCTTCTAAAAAGCGGTCCCGCGCTGCTTTGTCCGGCAGTATGAGAGCATTAAGCCAATAATTTGAACGGCTGTTTAACGGCTCGGTGACAAACCTCATGCCGCTCTTGGTAAAAAACATCTCATATTCTCGGGCAAGGCAACGTTTGTTTTCCACATATTCATCCAGACGTTCCAACTGGGCAACCAGCAAAGCGGCATTGAGATTGGGCATACGATAGTTGTAACCGACACTATCATGCGTATATTCCCATTGATGCGGCACTTTTGCCGTCGTACTTATGTGTTTGGCTTTGGCGGCAAGCGTCGCATCATTAGTAAGAATACAACCGCCGCCACCGCCGGTAATAATTTTATTGCCGTTAAAACTGACCGCACCGAGCATACCGAACGTGCCGGTATGCCTGCCCTTGTAAGTACTTCCCAGAGATTCGGCGGCATCTTCGACCAGTGCAATATGGTACGCATCACAAAGGGCTTTGATCTCATCAATACGACAGGGGTGTCCAAACGTGTGCATGGGAACACAGGCCCGGATCACCTTGTTGCTTGTACGATTTTTACATGTAAAATTTTCGACTACGCAGTGCGTTTGCAAAAATGCTTTGAGTGCTTGAGGTGAGAGCCCCATGGTATCGCTGTCAACATCGACAAAAACGGGAGTGGCGTGGCAGTAGCTGATTGCATTGCACGTAGCAACAAACGTCAGTGGCTGAGTAATGACTTCATCGCCGGGCTGCACGTTTGCCAGCAGCAGTGAAATATGTAGCGCCGCGGTTCCGTTGACCGTGGCAATAGCATATTCGGCTCCGGTATATGATGCCATCTGCTGTTCAAACCGATCAACAAATGTTCCGACTGATGAGACAAAGGTGGAGTCAATACAGTCGTTGAGATACTGTTTCTCATTACCGGCAAAATGCGGCTCATGCAGGGGAATATATGCCGTGGTGTCAAAAGCCTTCCGAATAAAAGCAACCGTCGTATCAAACATTACATTTTTCCATCTAAATATCTATGTGTCTCTTGATGAGCAAAATCAGGAATCATGGTAAAAAAGAGTGCGACAAGATCCTCTTTGCTCCATCTGCCTCCGGCTTTAAGCGCCGCAATGGAGTTTTCAAACCCATCCAGCAGCGCCGTATCAAACTCAGCACGGTTTTTAATAATGCCAAGGTTATGAAAACGTTGCATATCGAGCACCTCATCGTGGGTAAAAAACTCCTCAAAATCTTTCTCTCCCGTCGTATCACTTGCACTGAAGAGACAGGGCCATTTTCCCTGTTTCGGCAAAGTTTTCGCCAAAGCCCGCGCCTCTGCTTCATCGTGACACCGATAGGGCTCAAACCCCTTGGCTTCAAGATATTTAACGGCAATATCGGCAAAAGAGACAAGGTGCAGACGGTCACTCAGCTTGGGAAAAAAGATATCACGGTTTTCTCCGAAAATACAGCTCATCAGACAGAGCTCGCCACTCTCCTGAGGTGTCACAAAATAGCGTTTAACATCATAAGGAGCAACAAGGGGCTGATATTTTTGTATGCGCTGGTTAAAACCGTGCAGTAACGAACCGTCAGAAAAAGCGACATTGGCAAAGCGCGCTGTTGAAATCTCAATCTCAAGAGAACGACGCATCAGAAACATCTCCATAATTCGCTTGCTCGCTCCCATCATATTGACCGGATTGGCCGCTTTGTCGGTTGAAACACAGAAATATTTTGTCACGCCGCCTGCAATGGACTGTTGCAGGGTTTTTTCGGTATTCAAAATATTGACATGAATCATTCGCATTAGTGTAAAAGGATCTTTCTCGCTTCGAACATGTTTGAGTGCCGAAAGATTCAAAACATAGTCGTACGCGCGTTCAGACGCCATCAATGCATCATACTCCACACTTGCCACATCCAGAGCAAAGGTCTTAAACTCTCCTTGAATGTACCCCAGTGAACTGCGAATATCACGCACCAGCTCCACCATATTGTTTTCACTGATATCTACAACATGCAGTTTTTTCGGATGGCGTTTAAAAATCTCTTTGCACACTGCCTGACCAATGGAGCCCGCACCGCCAATCACCAGAAAAGATGATGCCGCAACCGTACGAGAGAGCTCTGCATCATGAGCCGCCATATCATCACCAAAGAGTGTCTCATTCCTGCCGATTAATGAGAGCACATCATCCATGCTTCCCCCTTTACACTATGTATTGCCGTAAATTATACACCGATTTTACCACAATCTCATGGTTTTGGCATATAACAGGGCACCAACTCAAGAATTCGCCGATAGATGGTCTCAAAATCGGTCGAATAGACCCGCGTCTGCCCAATCGAGGTTATAAAGTTGGTATCTCCTTTCCAGCGCGGTACAACATGCAGATGAATATGTTCGGCAATACCTGCACCGGCAATAGCACCCAGATTCATACCCAGGTTCACACCGGGTGCGCCAAAACCCTCTTTCAAAAGCTGTACACCCCGTTGTGCCAAACCACTCATATGCAGCCAGACATCGCTATTGAGCGTTTCAAGGGCATCGGTATGGGTATGGGGGATAATCATAAAGTGCCCCGGAGTATACGGATAGCGGTTCATAACCATAAAACAGAGGTCATCACGGTAAAGCACATGCAAAGACGCATCATCCTCATGATGGGTGCTGATATGACAAAACACGCACCCCTCAATGCTTTGACCGCTGACATACTCACTTCGCCACGGTGCATACAAAATATTTTTCATGAACATCTCCTATAACAATGCAAATACCAGATCGGGAAAGAGCACAACAATACCCAATGCTATGAGCTGCAATATGATAAAAGGCACAATACCTCTATAGATTTCCAAAGTACTGACCAGATTATGAGATGCTCCTTTTAAAAAAAAGAGCGCCAGACCAAAGGGCGGGGTTAAAAACGATGCCTGAAGATTCAGGGCAATCAGCACGGCAAACCAGATGGGATCAATCCCGAAAGCGTGCATTACCGGCACTAAAATAGGCACAATAATAAAAGAGATCTCTATAAAATCAATAAAAAATCCCAAAATAAAAATACTCAACATCGCCACCCCGATAAAAATCCAGACCTCTCCGATGTCGTGACTGAAAAACTCAACGACCAGATCGGTACCGCCGAGTTCATTAAAGACCAGTGAAAATGCCGTAGCCCCAAAGAGAATCATAAAAATCATACCGCTAAGCTTCACTGTCTCAAAGGCGGCATAGGTAAGCATCTGCCTGTCTAGCGAACGGTTAACAGCACTCAACACTATAGCCCCAAGGACTCCAAATGCTGCCGATTCCGTCGGTGAGGCGATACCGGCAAAAATGGAACCCAGTACCGCCACCATTAACAGCAGCGGCGGTACAATGGCAACAAGCGTCTCTGCGAGGCTCACACGCTCCTCACTGTGCTGCACCGGCAGTTTTTCGGGTCTCAAGATGCCAAAAAGCAGTATGTAGGCAAGATAGAGTCCCACCAGAACCAATCCGGGTAGAATCGCTCCTTTAAAAAGATCCCCGACGCTGACACTCATCACATCACCTAAAATAATTAGAATAATCGAAGGCGGGATAATCTGCCCCAAAGTACCGCTGGCAGCCACCGTTCCCGAGGCAAGACCTTTGTCATAACCGGCACGAATCATGAGCGGCAGCGCAATCACACTCATCATCACCACCGAGGCACTGACAATACCCGTTGATGCCGCCAGCATGGCACCAACGAGTACCACACTAATGGCCAGACCTCCTCTTACGGAACGAAACAATGCACTCATGGAGAGCAGCAGCCGCTCTGCCATCTGCGACTTTTCTAAAATCAACCCCATGGCAATAAACAGCGGAACCGCCATCAGCGTTGTATTGCTCATAATACCATACATCCGAAATGGCAGAACATTAAAAACTTCCAGACCCAGGGGAGAGACAAGCGCAAAAAGTATGGAGACGGCACCAAAAACAAACGCAACAGGAATCCCGACAAGCAGCAGTACCAATGCACCAAGAAACATCCCTAACGCCATCATGAGACGTTCCTGTAACGCTTGAACGCCGCCATAATCTCTTTAAAAGACTGCAATATGAGCAATACAAACGCCAACGGCATTAACGACTTCACCAAAAAACGGTACGGCAATCCTCCGGGGTTGGATGAGCCCTCCATCTGGGAAAAACTCAAGGTGACAAACTCCATACCGACATAGACAATCAGCAGTGAGAGCGGTAGAACAAAAAAAAGTTGTGAGAACAGATCTACCATCGCTTTTGGACGGGGTGCAAAGTGTTCGTAAAAAATATCAACACGGACATGGGCGTTGTGTTTAAGTGTGTAGGCAATGCCGAACATAATCAGCAGGTCAAACAGATGCCACTCCAGCTCCTGCAAGGCAATAGATCCGGAACTAAAAAGATAACGTGCCATCGCATCATAAGCAACCAGCAGTACCAGAGCGGCCAGTGCCAGAGCCGCCAAAGTGCCGGCAAGAGTTATGGTACGGTCAATCCACCTCATTGCCGGTCTCTAAATGAAATTGGGAGCATCATTGGCAAAAAGAATAATATCACCACTCGCCGTCTCCGTAGCAAGTGTTGGGGTTAAGAGGGCTTTGTCTTTTAAAATGATGGTCTGTTTTACATGTAAATTCTGCTCAAACAGCGCACGGTTGAGCTCCGAGGTAATCACGGCCACATCAAACACCTCATTCATGGCATGAATCAACTGCATATTGAGCTCCTTGGTACTTTCTATAAGTCCGGGAGTCACAATGACTTTGCGCCCCGGATGCAATGAACAGAGCCGAATTCCCTCAAGCATCCCGTCAATATTGCCGTTGTAGCCGTCATCTAAAATAATCTTTCCTCCGGCCTCAATCTTCTCGAGGCGGTGCTCTATTGGCTTTAACGCAGCCACGGCATCAGTAATACGCTCATGTTCCATTCCCAACGAATGCGCCACCAACACCGCAGCATTAATGTTCATTGCCTGAAATGCTCCCAGTACGTCCGTATGATAGTGTCGTGTCTCCCGTTCGAACACAATATCAAAATCAATACCCTCTAGCGTCGCATTGACATGACGGAGATCCTTTCCGAAAAACGTTACTTTTTCATGCGGTTCATCGGTGACGTTCTCGTAAACAAAAGCGCGCTGAAGTCTGTCGGAATGCATCAGTTCGAGTTTGGTACGTACTATGGCATCGAGACTTTTAAAATACTCCAGATGCTGTGGGCCAACCTTGCCGACAACCACCGTTTGCGGATGCAATAACTGCGCAATAGCGTAGATATCACCTTGTTGACGTGCTCCCGCTTCACATATATAAATTTGGGTATCTTTAGGAAGCGACTCATTAATATCTTTAATAATACCGCCGATGGTATTGACACTGCGCGGTGTAGCATACACCTTAAACTGCCGTGACAGTATCTGCGCCATAAAATTTTTCATACTCGTTTTACCGTAACTGCCCGTAATGGCAATAATATGCAGATCTTTCATTGACGCCAACGTTTTTTGTGCCTGCTTTTTATAGGCTAAAAAAAGGTAGTTTTCCACAAGCCAGCTTCCGGCAAATGCCAGCGAAAGAGGCATGATCACACCGTAAATATGGCACATATCTTTGAGGGTACAGATAAAATTCTGAAACAGAGTCAGAGTAATCAGCAAAATCAAAAAACGTTTGACGCGCCAGGTCAAGACCAGTTTTTTATCCTGTTTTTTATGCCATACCACCATAGAGGGCAGCAGCGCAAAGTAAAAAAAGATCCAAAAGAAGTGATACAGCGTATAATAGGCAATTAGCGGAATCAGAAAATAACCCACATGCCACAGCGGTTTGTGGTGCTTGAAAATCACCCGCTCGATTTTGTAGTCATACCACTGTAAATTGGTAATAAGGTACCACCCCAACGTTGTCACAAACAGGACATTGGTTACAAAGGCACCCAGTTGTGCATAATCCATCTAAGATTCCATCCTTTCCAGGCTCTGTTGAACTTCGGCATCAATACGCTCCCCCGCGTGCATAAAAAAGTAGTGATCTCCCTCAAAAGCTGCGACGCGTGCCTGATGCATCAGGCGTGCTATGACATACGCCGTATGCAGCGGTGTCGCCGTATCATCTTTGGCAAAACAGAGCAGTGCCCGCCCCTTAAAGGCGTGAAAATGCTCGGAAAAGTCCTCATTGACCACCTGTTTAAACGTTGCATACATCGACTCTGAAAGCCCGGCGGCATCATCAGAAACAAAATACGAACGCCATGACGCCAATCCCATATTTTTCAAGCATTTAAACAGTGCTATCTTAACACGAACAGATAAGGGCTTGGGAAGAACAATGCCCGAAGATGCGACCAAAACCAGCAACTTCGGCTGCAACAGGGTCGCTACTTTCCCGCCAAACGAGTGCCCCAGTACAATATCATTTGAAAAATTCAACTCTACTAAAAAACGCGAGAGAATATGGGCATAATCGCGAGTATGCAACACCGTCTCGTTGGAAGAACCTCCAAAACCCGGAAGATCGATATAGAGATGACGATAGCTTTTAAAATACGGTGAAAAGGCGCTTTTCATCAGCTCTTTATTGGATCCCCAGCCATGCAGTATTGCCATGTCTTTCGTGGCACCGGGATGGAGTATCTCATAGCTGATATCAAACGCCCTGCCCTGATACTCAATACGTTTTTGCGCCACTACTTTCCTTTAGCGGCAGAAATGGTGTGTATGTAGCGGTAATTTACATGTATATTGTTAGCCGGCGGTATATCCTGCAACAATGCCGTTATTGCCGAGGAAAAATCTTTAAAAAGATAATTTGCCATGGAACCGGGAATGGGGTTAATCTCATTGAGATACACCTCATTATCAATCAAAAAAAAGTCGCAACGAATCAATGCACCCTCAAACAGATCACCGTAGATCGTCTGAAAGTTCTCTTGCAGTGTGCGTACTGTCGCCGCATCAAGATCGGCTTCATGAACCGTCGCCGATCGGGAAAAATCCAGATATTTTTTGTCAAAGTCCAAAAACTCACTTTTTTGCGGCTCTTCGACAATGGAGTAGTGCATGGTATCTCTGGCACGGAATCCGGCAAGGTTGTACTCTTTGACTCCGGAAATAAACGGCTCAACAATGACGCTCTCGTCAAACTCAAAAGCGACATCCAGTGCGTAATCAAGCTCCGGGGCATCATTGACCACACTCACCCCGATAGAACTTCCCAACCGGGACGGTTTGACAATAAACGGGTATGGCGTCTTCACGTCACGGCTGCCATGTTTGTGCAAGACTTCGTAGTCCAATACCTTGACACCGATCGCATGAGCCAGATATTTGGTATAGCGCTTGTCAAAACTAAATACCGAAGCTTCACGGCGCGGTCCGATATAGGAAATTTTATAAAAATCCAGAAGCCCGGCAATGGTACCGTCTTCTCCGTCGGCACCGTGAATAAGGTTAAGAACCGGCACTGCCAACCGTTCACTGCCAAAACGTTTTTTACGCACAAAACCGCCTTGAACCAACGTCAGTGTCGGCTCTTTACGGTACGCGCCGCTGGAGAATGTCTGTGCCTTCATCTTCTGTGCATCAATCCAGTAGAGCGTATGATCCTGATCACAAAAAATATATGTCAACTCAAAATCATGCAGTTTCTCTTTGAGTGTCGTCGCACTTACAATGCTGATCTCATGCTCAAAACTCTGTCCGCCAAATAGTATTGCTAATTTCAACCGTATCCCTTTTAAAGTGTTTGTAATTTTTTGAGTGCCTCTTTTACCAACGAGGCGGTGTCGTGACTCTGACATGATGCCAGAACCGAAGCAATCACCTCTTTTTTAAAGCCCAGTGACTCCAGTGCCATTGTGGCATCGCCCGTAGCACTCGAAACACTGCCGCCCGAACTGACAAGCTCGGCATCAAACCCGTTAAGCTCGACTAAAATACGTCCGGCACTTTTAGGTCCGATACCCGGTACTTTTTTAAGACCGGCAATATCACTGGAGGCAATAATTGCGGCAAACTGCGCCGTTGTAAAGGTCGAACAGATCGCCATCGCCACCTTGGGACCTACACCGCTGATTTTAATCAGTCGGCTAAAGAGCACCTTTTCGCTTAACTCTTTAAAGCCGTAAAGCAGCTGGGCATCTTCACGAATAATATGTGCCGTATGCAGGCGTACCGTCGCCTCACCGAGTCGTGCATAGGTCTGCAGGGAGACAAAGACCTCATAAATCATTCCCTGAACATTCAGGTGCACCACGCTGGGATCTTTAAAGACCACCGCTCCTTCAATACCGACAATCATGCCTCTACCGCCTTAATATAATACTCATCATGTTCATCCTTCATCAATGCCAAATACTCCATTTTTGTTCCGCTCTGCGGCAGTAGACTGACCTCGGTTTTAGGCTCGATCATTCGAAACACAATCTCATTATGTCCGTGCCAGCGATCATGATTAATAATACGGGCATCAAAAATGTCATTTTGAAATGACTGATGCTGCTGTGCAAGTATATCGTAACGGTTTTGTTTCTCCTGAAGCTCTGTTTTGAGTGATTCATACTGCTTATACATGACTTGAAACTCTTGATATTTTTTAACAAACTGCGCGGGCATTTTTACCCCCTTGTTTTTATATTGCAGCAGACGCTTTTTAATCTCGTTGAAGGCTTGTTTACTCTCATGAATACGCCGGCGATAGTCCTCACATTCGTGCTTAAGCTCGGCAATGTGGACACGAGCCTCCTGCATCTGCTCCTCACTTCCTTCCAGACGCTCCGTCACCTCCTTCATGGCAGCCGGATCAATGACTAGGTTATTTTCTTCGCCGTTAAGCTGCTTAATTTCAATACGCTGCGCCGCTTCTATGGTGGCATGAGATGCCAAAATCTCAATCTCTACCTCACTGGCTCTAATGGTACCTCCCATCATTTGGGACACATACACTTTGCGTGCCTCAACACTTCCGTGTTCAAGCCGGGTAATTCGCACCTCATCACCTCGTACAAATCCTTTATGAATGTTAATTTGTACCTTTTGGGCATAAATCTTGGAACTTTTATGGGTCTGTCCTTCAATAATCGCCTTGTTTGCACGCACAACAGCATTGGGACCGACATTGCCATCAACACGAATTTCATTGACTTCGACCTCCATCCCCATACCGATAGCATCTTTTAAAGTATCGCTCTCTTTGACATTGATGGAGACATCGGCATCCAAAGCACTCTCAATCGAACCGGTAGTCTTAAAACTGATCTCGCCGATTTCGACCTCCTGCCGAATATCGTAGGTATTATTCTCAAATGTCACATAACCGCCAACCCGAGCTACATAGGTGATGTTGTCATCACCAACGACAACGTTGATATTATCCGTCACGCCAAACGTCGGTTCATGCTTGACAATCGGTTCTTTGGGTTTTAAAAATACCCCGCTGCAGTTGCGTCCGC
This sequence comes from Sulfurimonas sp., assembly GCA_003978475.1. GTDB lineage: Bacteria > Campylobacterota > Campylobacteria > Campylobacterales > Sulfurimonadaceae > QNZR01. Next base: position 1,631 of record QNZR01000136.1, on the reverse strand, counting down.
TCTCTCCCAACTTGGGTTTAATATACTCAATAAGCATCTCGCCTTCTGTGACACTTTTAAGATATCCGCGCTTGGAATAATCCACCCGATCGTCATGATTTTCCTGCTCACGGTTTGTCTCATAATGCAAAATCAGCGCATCATTCACCGTCGGCACCGGCTCAATGCCTTCAGAAATCAGAAAAACCTGCTTGGTATCAAATGTGTACATTCCCGCTACCCGAATTTTTGCCATAAAGTGACTCAACTCCTTGTACATCACCTGATCAAAAATATTGATGCTCAGATTGGCGCGGAGCTTTCGCTTGGAGATAGCGGCAATAAGATCGTGTTCCAACGCATCATAGTAGGTCACAAACGAACCTGCCTTAATGGTAACATACACCTTCGTCAACGTGGCATTGGCACCCACGGACATATGAAGATTGGCAAGTTTGTCATCATCATTTTTAGAGAAAATCTCAATTTCATAGATCTGCTTAATCTCAAAAAACTCATTATGTAGCAGCGTTTCTTTATGAAGATCTTGTAACTCATCGGAAGTCACTTCATCGAACTCTTCATCCTTGCCGTCCACATTCAATCGGGTAAACGTTTGTACACTTAAAAGTCGAAAATCCAAAACACTGACAGGAATTTTATGACTCGATGAGACTTTAAGCAGCTCTTGTGCTACATTGGAAGTTCGCACAATAATCGGCTGGATCGTTTTCGCACTGTGCTGTGTTTTCTGTTGCTCTTTTTGTTTGCTAAACAGACCCATTCTCGACCTTGATGTATTTTAGAACCCTATTTTAATCACAAATTGGTTAAAATTTCGTAAAAAAGATACATTTTTATGTTTAAAGCCATATTTACCAACAGTTTTGGTATTTTATTTTCCAGAATATTAGGTCTTCTGCGTGACCTTATGACCGCATCGTTTCTTGGTGCCAATATCTACACCGATATCTTTTTTATTGCCTTCAAGCTGCCCAATCTCTTTCGGCGCATTTTTGCCGAAGGTGCTTTTACCCAGGTTTTTTTGCCGGCATTTACCCGTTCGCGTCATAAAGCCGTCTTTTCCATTCATATTCTTTTGGTATTTTTCTTGACAATCATGCTCTTTACACTGATTGTCAACCTGTTTCCCCATGCTGCCTCCAAAGCCATTGCCGTCGGTTTTGATGCACAAACAATCATGATGGCGGCACCTTATGTGGCCATTAACTTCTTTTACCTGCCACTTATTTTTTTAGTGACGTTTTTCAGTACTTTTTTACAATACAAACATCATTTTGCCACTACGGCTTATGCCACGGCACTACTCAATATTGCACTCATCGGTGCCTTGTTGCTTTCCAGGGGTATGGAAGAAGAGGTCATTGTCTATTATCTGAGCTATGGTGTCGTGATCGGCGGGCTGTTGCAGCTGGGGGTTCACCTCGTTGCTGTCTACCGACTGCATCTGATCCCGCTTTTTGCCGGAGGAGTGAAGTACTACCGTCGGAAAATTCATAGCATACGCCGTGAAACCACCAAATTCAAGCAGCAGTTTTTTCCTGCCGTCTGGGGAAATTCTACGGCACAGTTTTCGGCCTTTTTAGACACCTGGCTCGCCTAGTTTCTGGCGACGGGTGCCATTAGCTATC
>QNZR01000170.1 GCA_003978475.1 Sulfurimonas sp. | reverse complement strand
CGCCCACCTCAAAACACATGGGAGCCGAACCGTCACAACAGCCGCCGCTTTGGTGAAACATAAGTTCGGTACCGTGTTTTGTACGCAGTGTCTCAATGAGTGCTTTAGCGGCTTCGGTGGCATCAACACGTGATGTCGCCATTAAAAAAATCCCAGGGCATTTTGATCAAACGACATTAAAACATTTTTGGTATGACGGTAGTTGTTGAGCATCATCATATGGGTTTCTCGTCCAATACCCGATTTTTTGTACCCTCCAAAAGAGGCATGTGCCGGGTAGAGATGGTAGCAGTTTGCCCAGATGCGACCGGCCTGAATACCTCGGGTGAATTTTTGCATCTGGTGAATATTGCGTGTCCAGACACCGGCACCCAAACCGTAGATGGTATCGTTGGCAATCTCGAGCGCTTCATTCTCATCTTTAAAAGTGGTGACACTCAGTACCGGACCAAAAATCTCTTCTTGGAAAATGCGCATTTTGTTGTCTCCTTTAAAGATGGTCGGTTGAATGTAAAACCCTTCCGGATAGGCAGCGTTGTCATATTTTTCTCCGCCAATAAGCAGTTCGGCACCTTCTGCTTTTCCAATATCAATATAATGAAGAATTTTTTCATACTGATCTTGAGATGCCTGAGCACCCATCATGGTGGCGTCATCAAGCGGATCTCCCATTTTGATGGCTTTAACCCGTTCCAGTACGCGCGCCATAAACGGCTCGTAGATACTTTCTTGAATCAGTGCACGGGAAGGACATGTGCAGACTTCACCCTGATTAAAAGCAAAGAGCACCAGCCCTTCAATAGCTTTATCAAAAAAGGCATCATCGGCATCCATAATGCTTTCTAAAAAGATATTGGGGGATTTGCCTCCGAGCTCAAGCGTCACGGGAATAATATTTTCAGATGCATACTGCATAATGAGCTTGCCGGTGGTCGTCTCTCCGGTAAAACCGATTTTTTTAATGTCGGGGTGCAGTGCCAGGGGTTTACCCGCTTCCGGACCAAATCCGTTGATGATGTTAATGACACCATCGGGCACCACCGCCTCAATGATTTCCATGAGACACATAATGGAGACCGGTGTCTGCTCAGCCGCTTTGAGTACTACACAATTGCCGGCTGCAATGGCAGGAGCAATTTTCCATGCCGCCATAAGGAGCGGAAAATTCCATGGAATAATCTGTCCGACGACTCCAAGAGGCTCATGAATCTCTGATGAGACGGTGTTGGCATCAAGATCAGAGACACTGCCGGATTCCGAGCGAATGACGCTGGCAAAGTAACGAAAATGATCAATAGCAAGGGGCAGATCCGCATTGATGGTTTCGCGAATGGCTTTCCCGTTATCCCACGATTCAATGACGGCAAGTGTTTCCAGATGCTCCTGCATTTTATCGGCAATGCTGTTTAACACGGCACTGCGTTCGCTTACCGATGTCGTTCCCCACGTTTGAAACCCTTTCCATGCCGCTTCAACGGCAAGGGCAACATCTTTCTTGTTTGATTGGGCTACTTTGGTCATCACCTGATTATCAATAGGCGAGACGGCTTCAAAGTAGTTTCCGTCAACCGGTGCGACCCATGCACCGCCTATGAAGTTGTCATACTGCGCTTTAAATGCTGGTTTGCTATAGGACATGTATTCCCCTTTTTATGTGCATTGATTGGAATCTTGTTTACGAAACCTAATGATTATATAGCAAGCGAAATGAAGAGAATATTAAATATTTCCGGTGGGGGCATATTCTAATGGACAGATGTTACCCAATCATTGTTATCCCGTACAAAAGCCATAAAAGCATCATGGGGCAGTGGACGTGAGCAGAGATACCCTTGCCCTTCATCACATTGGAGCTCCTGTAAAAACCGCATCTGTTCCGGGGTTTCGATCCCTTCGGCCGTAATGGAAAGATTCATTACCTTGGCCAGAGCCACAATGATTTTTGTAATTTCAACATCATCACTGTCGTGGGGAATATGCTCAATAAAAGAACGGTCAATTTTAATGCGATTTAGCGGCAGGCGCTTGAGATAACTCATGGAGGAGTAGCCGGTTCCAAAATCATCAATAGCGAGCTCAATGCCGATGTCACGAATACGATGCAGGGTTTCTAGCGCTTTATCGCTGTTTTTATGAATAAAACTTTCCGTCATTTCGACCTCCAGTGATGCGGCACTGATGCCGGAGGCATGAATGCTGTCTTGTAAAATATCTAAAATGCTTTCATTATCGAACTGTACATTGGAGACATTCACGCTGACCTGGGTAATGCCAAGCCCTTTTTTGTGCCATTGGGCAAAATCGTGGCAGGCCCGTTCAATTACCCAGGCACCGATGCGAATGATCTCTCCGCTCTCCTCGGCCAGAGGAATAAACTGATCGGGCGTGACAAAGCCCAGTGTTTTGTTTTCCCACCGAAGCAGTGCTTCAGCAGCATGGATGGTTCCGTCTTTAAGTGAGAATTTGGGTTGATAATAGAGTCGAAATTCCTGCCTGCCGAGTGCTTGTTTCAGCTCTTTTAATATGACCGTTCGTCGGTTAAGCGAGGTCTCAAGCTCCTGAGAGAAGAAATGGTATTGATTTCGTCCGTCGGCTTTGGCCTGATACATTGCCAGATCGGCATTTTTCAGCAGGGTAATACTCTCCTGTCCGTCATCGGGATAGAGGGCAATACCGACACTGCTGGTAATATGCATCTGTTTGCCGTTGACCAGAAGCGGCTTTTTCATTTGGGCAATAATTTTTTGAGCAATCTCTTCTGCGGCAACAGGAGACTCCAGGTCTTCTACGAGAATATTAAATTCATCACCGCCGATGCGGGCAAGAAAATCGCTGTTACGCATAATTTTAGAGAGATTCTTCGAGACTTCTACCAGCAGTTGATCACCGACATCATGCCCTAGCGTATCGTTAATAATTTTAAATTCATCCAGATCCAAAAAAAAGACGGCCAATTTACTGTGACGTCGTTTGGCGCGATTGATGGCGGTATCGGCATGTTTTTGAAACATAACGCGATTGGGCATCTGGGTCAGGGCATCAAAGTGGGCAAGTTTGTCCAGCTTTTGTTCGCGTGCGGCAATTTCCTCTGCCATATTGTTAAATTCTACAGAGATCAGACCAAATTCATCATTACTTGTCACATTAATTTTATGCGAGTAGTCTCCCCTGCGAATAATTTCAATACCCTTCAATAAGCGTTTTAACGGGAGGGAAAGCATTTTATTGAGGACAATAGAACTAATAAAAAAGGTCACAAGCGCGATGATGAGGATGGTCACAATCAGAACGTGACGACTTTGTGTCAGTGCAGCCTGCAGCTCGTCTTTATTGATGTACGCCACGACTAAAAGTGCCTTCTTTTTCAAAGGGATACGTACCCCGCTGAAGAGGATGTGGGTAGTAGTGCCCAGGGTGAGCTCTTCGGCACGGTATTCTGAAAACAGAAGCGGCGCCTTATCGTAGGCATGGGTGTCAATAAAGTGTTCATGATCCTGATGCCTGACACTCAGACCGTTAAAATTGAAGTCATAGCTTACAGAGAGCCCCTCTTTGGCAACGAGCTTGTTGATATTGCTGCGAGATACGATTTTATTGGTTTGCAAAAAGCCGAGAAAATCCTCTTTGGTATCGGATATTTTACGAAAAACCGTGTGGCTCGATTGAAGGTTCAGCTCATTGTTGGAAGCTTCATAGATAATATTGCCGTGATTATCCGGACGCTCTTTTTGTTTGGGTATGTTCTGTAGCGTTTCTTGAATATGTTCAGGTTTTGAAGCCGGATGGTATGCGGTATCATGGGGCATTTTGACATAATATACGGGAGCACCTTCAGTGTACGAGACATACCCGCTCTGGTATTGTCCGTTAGTCTTGTCAATATAGGCTACAAGTTGGTAGGAGGCATTGTAGACGGCAATCGTATCATTGAGGGAATATTTGCTTTCATGTAACAAAACAGTAATGATTCGTTTCTTCTCTTCATCAAAGAGTGCCTGTTGATAGTTTTGAACATCTTCGTAGTTTTTAATAAGATTAAGCGAGGCAATAATGGCTTCATTTTCAGAAATAAAATGGAGACTTTCGGTTAAGGCACGCTCTACGGATTTGAGTTGCAGCGAGAGAGTGAAAAAGGCTTCATGCAAGCGGATTTTGGCATCTTTGTGAAAGTAGTTTTGAAGATAGCTGTTACTGAGCATTCCAATGGTCAACATGGACGCAATAATGAAAAAAAGTGTATAAATAATCAGCTTCAGTCGTAATGAAAAGACGTGTTTCAAAAAGCTTCCCCCGGTAAAAAATAGTTAAAAAATGGGCTCAATAACGTCGGCATTGTCTCTGGTCACCTGTAATGATTCAAGAATAATCTCTTTTGGAACCGGTTCTCCGGCTAAAATCTTCATGGCAATATCGGCACTTTCTTTTGCTCCTAAAGCATAGAGAAAGCTACTGGTTTGACGTCCTGAACGAATGGCACACCGTGCCGGTTTGATGTAGTCGATTCCCACACTGACCAGCGATGACGGATCAATACCATGGTCGTTAAGCGCGATACGCGCACCAATAAGCATGCTATCGCTTTGAGACATAATGGCATCAAAATGTCTGCCTTGCTTAAGGAGCTTGTCAACACCAATGAGGGCATCACGTCGTAAATAATTTGCCGTATATTCCAGCACGTTAATCTGAGGATACTGCTGCATAATTTCATAAAAACCTTCGGTTCTTTTGCGCGTAGAATCGGTGCTTGGTACACCTTTTAAAAGGAGAACCGTGCCTTTGTAGTGCAGCTGTTTGGCAAGAAACTCAGCCGCGTCGCGAGCAATTTTTTTGTTGTCGGGATGGATATAGACGGTATAGTCATTGCCCCTAACGCTGCGATCAAGCATAATAACGGGAATACCGGATTTGTAGGCTTTTGCTACAACGTCAGTGGTGGCGATCTCATTGTAGGGGCTGGTAATGAGCAGATCGACACCCTGATAGATAAAGTCTTCAATCTGTTTAATCTGCAATGCGGTACTGGCTTTGGCGTTACTGTAGACAAAGTGTATGTTGGGGTATTTTGAAAGTGCATTGCGAACACCTGTTACTTGAGCCAGACGAAAGTCATTGTCTAACGTATCCTGCGCAAAAGCAATCGTATATTTTTTGTGAGAATCCAATGCAACAGCGGCAAACGGGGTGATGGAACAGAGCAATACCAATAAAACTGCGCGTATCATCATTCATCATTCCTAAAAATATAATCAGGCACCATTGTACAGCATTTTCGCTTATTTTAACAACAAAAAATGTTTAATAATACAGAGTAGATCGAAAACCTAAGGACGTTGATTAGTTTTGTCTTGCTAAACTTTGTTTTTAAAGATAAAATGCTACAGTAAGTAATACAAAGAAAGTGACTGCTAACCATGATTGTGAACATCAAATATTTTATTGACAGCGTAATTTTGCCCTACATATTTCGTCTCTCCGAAGCACCCATACGTTTTGAAGAGTTGATGCAGGCCAATAAAGTTTATAATGACGGTATGCCGGTAGATGCGCATCTTTTGGGTTATCGCATACGGCTGGGACGCATGTATCTTGTTTTTGTCATTTTTACCCATCTGTTCATTTTACCGGTGACACTGATTTTTCACAAGGTATTGGCGACGATTGACTGCCACTATCTTATTATTGTCGCCGTACTGTTTACCGCGCTCTTTTTTGCCTCGTTTACATTGTTTAAAGAGTACATGATTGAACTGATGACGCAGCGTCGTCTGAGAGAAGCATGGAAAATCCATTTCCCGCATTTTAGTTATGACAAGCATGCTAAAGAGGTGGCCGCCTTTTACAAAGAGGCATTGGCCAAAGAGATTCATCATCGTGATTTAAGCCGTTATATTATCGATAAAATCGTCGGAGTCGATTCGGTATAAAGACTACGATTGCGACGTGAGCGTCTCCTGCGCTTCGAGAGTAACTTTCTCGTGGGCAATGGCATCGAGAATGTCAAAAAATTTCTGACAAGAGGTCTCCATGATCCTGAAATTTTCAATAAGTTCAGGTGCGATATCTGCGTTAAGACCGTTTTCATCAACCTTGGCAACATTCATTTCGGCATACCTGTGAAGATTTTCGTGAGGTTGGTTCATTAAGGTGAAGCTTGGCATTTTGCCAAAGACCTTTTTCCCTTCTTTGGGGTACCAGGTACCGACCCTGCAGTCGGTAGAGGTGATCATTTTTGCATGATGTTTGTCGGGATCGAGTACTCTGTCGTAGGCATCGGCTTTAAAAAGAATATGCTCGATTTTATCGAAAATGACCAAACTTTGGTATTCCACTTTTTTAGAGAGTCTGGCGGTATGGAGAGCATGCGTGTTTAAGGTATTGAGTGCGTTGTGAAAAGCATCAATGCGTTCTTTGGAATTTTCAGATATGCTGCCCACCTCTTCAGAACGTGACTGCATGGCATTGGTCTCCTGCTGGAGTGTTTGAATGGTAATGGCAATTTCGGAAGTTGCTTTTTGAGTGCGTTCTGCCAGTTTTCTAACTTCATCGGCGACGACGGCAAAGCCGCGTCCGTGCTCACCGGCACGTGCCGCTTCTATGGCGGCATTGAGTGCCAAAAGATTGGTCTGATCGGCAATATCTTTAATGAGATCAACAATGAGACTGATCTCGCTGGAGCGTTCGTTTAACGAGCCGATAGCATGGGTAATATCGGAAATAAGTTCAATCAAGTGGGTGATGTCCTGAGATAACTCCTGGGTGGTCACAAGACTGTCATTGGACGAGACGGCGGTCTCTTCAGCGATTTTGCTGATATCAGCGACGTTGGCAAGAGAGCTGTCAATATTGTTTTGTAAAATGGAGACACTGGCTTTGAGCCCACCGCTGGACTCTTCAAATTTCATGGCGAGTTCACCACGCAATTTATCGTGATTATTCTGAATAATGGCATCCACACCGGTAGCCATAAAGTTACTGTTGAGCTTGAACATGCCTTTGAGTCCGGCATCAAAAAGTTTTCTGTGAGATTTGCCTTCACTGGCGCTTTCAATGGCAGAGACCGAGCTACGCAGGGTGGCTTCCATCTGGTCAAGCATATTGTTGATGTTCCATGCTGCTTTGGCCAAAGGGTCTTTGGGGTCAATATGGGTAATACGGGATTCCAGATTTCCCATGGCGGCATGAGAGGTTACCCGTTCAATCTCTTCAGCCAGGGCAGATTTTCTAGCTTTGCAGGGCGATAACAAACGCATCATAGCAGACTCCTTTCTCCTGTAACAGTGTGGTAAGGTGGCGCATTGAACCTTCAACACCTTCACGCTGTTCTATCTGAATCATCTCCCGGTAGAGTCCGGTAATGATCTCAAGTGCTTTGTCGTTGGGTTTGGTACGTACCGAGTAATAGCCGATAATATTGCCCAGATTGTCCAAGGAAGCGGTAACATTGGCAAAGACCCAATAATAACGTCCGTCTTTGGAGCGATTCTTAACATAGGCAAAAATCTCCTCTTTGGCCTGAATTTTTTGCCATAGCAGTTTGAAAATTGCCTTGGGCATATCGGGATGACGTACAATATTGTGCGGTCTGCCCAGAAGCTCCTCTTCACGGTAACCTGACATATGAATAAAGATCTCATTACAGTAGATAATGCGACCTTTGGTGTCGGTTTTGGAGACAATAAACTCATGGGGCTCTATGGTAATTTCATGTTCCAGCGATGCCGGTCTGCTCATAATGCAATCCTTGTGATGCGAGAGTGTATGGTTACCAAATCGGACATCATGGAAAAATCTGTAATAAAACCATCAGTCAAAGAGATGGTATGATACGACAAAACTTTTGACGGATAGCCGATGACCAATACTACCATGACCTATTTAAAAGATTACGAACCCTTGGCATTTCACATTACCCGATGTGATCTGGAGTTTGATATTGACGATGACCGAACTCTGGTGACATCATATTTACATGTAAAAGCGCTTCACAGTGATGAGCGTTCGTTATGGTTGCATGGGGAAAAACTTCAACTGGAGTCGGTGTACTGCAACGGTAGACGGCTTCTTGATGATGAGATAGATTTGCAACCGGAGAGGTTGCTGCTACCTACGGTAAGAACTTCGTGTCAGTTAAAAATTGTCACCATCGTGTACCCGCATGAGAATACGGAACTTGAGGGTCTTTACAAATCCGGCGGTATCTTTTGTACCCAAAATGAGCCGGAAGGATTTCGGCGTATTACCTATTTCATAGACCGTCCCGATAATATGACCCGGTTTACGACAAAAATTATTGCCGACAAACAGAAGTATCCTGTTCTATTGAGCAACGGCAATCAGGTGCGCTGTGGTGACCTTGAGGGAGGACGTCATTATGCCGTTTGGGAAGATCCTTTTGTCAAACCCAGCTATCTGTTTGCTTTGGTCGCGGGGGATTTGGGTGTTGTCAGTTCCCGTTTTACAACATGCAGTCATCGTAACATTGCACTCAATATTTACTGTGATAAAGGCAATGAACACAAATGTACGTATGCGATGCAGGCACTTAAAGATGCCATGGCGTGGGATGAAGAGCAATACGGCAGAGAGTACGATCTGGATATTTACAATATCGTCGCTGTGGAGAGTTTTAATATGGGTGCTATGGAGAACAAAGGATTGAATATTTTTAATTCGGCTTATGTCCTTGCCAATGCCGACACCGCGACCGATCAGAATTTTTTAGGTATTGAAAGTGTGATTGCCCACGAATATTTTCACAATTGGACCGGTAACAGAATTACATGTAGAGACTGGTTTCAATTGACGCTCAAAGAGGGATTGACCGTCTTTCGCGACCAGTGTTTCAGCGCCGATATGAACTCCTCGGTGGTGCAGCGCATCCGTGATGTCAAAGCACTGCGTGAGCGCCAGTTTGTTGAAGATGCCGGTCCGACGGCGCACAGTATTAAGCCCGATGCGTATATGGAGATCAACAATTTCTATACCGCCACCATTTATGAAAAAGGTGCGGAAGTCATTCGGATGTTTCGTACACTTTTAGGCGAACATGCATACCGTCAAGCTATGGATCTCTATTTTGAGACGTTTGACGCTAAAGCCGTGTGTACTGAAGATTTTATTTGGGCCATGCAGCAACACTGCCGTCTTGATCTCAAGCCCTTTCAGCGCTGGTATACCCAGATGCGTACGCCGCAGCTACAGGTGAGTAGTGCCTACAATGCACACACCTGTGAGCTGAAGGTGACCTGCAAACAGATTATTCCCGATGATGTTGACGGTAAACACCAGGAGCCTTATATGTATCCGCTGCGCATGGCATTGCTCAATCGTGAGGGCAGGAAAATTCCTTTGCATCTGGTGAATCAGCCCCTGATATCTCGCGAGATACTATTGATTACCCAGGCAGAAGAGACGTTTACGTTTGAGCAGGTAGAGAGCGTGGCGCAACTCTCCCTCAATAGAGATTTCAGTGCTCCGATTAAATTACATGTCAATGAGGTGGATCGTGTTTTTTTAATGCAGCATGATGATGACGGATTTGTTCGCTACGAATCGGCTCAGGAGGAGGCCATTGCCACCATGATGACCGATCGTAAACCTCATGCTTTTGTTGATGCTTTTGGTGTGATACTGCACGATGAATCTATTGACCTGCTTTTTAAAGCCGAGCTTTTGGAATTACCCTCGTTGGGCGTTTTGATGCAGGAGAAAGGCAGTCATATTGATGTTGCAGCGCTTTATGATGCGCGTGAAGACCTCATGCAAACATTGGCAATGACCTACAAAGAGGTGATGCAGCATATGTATCGACAGTATCATGAGCCGCTCAATAGCAGTCTTGATGCCTCCAGTCAGGGCAAGCGTGCTTTGAAAAACCGTTTGCTGTCATATTTAATGCGTCTCGATGACGCCTCGATGGTGGTTCTGGCACAAGAACAGTACGCAAACTCTCTGACAATGACCGACCGTATTGCAGCATTGACGCTGCTTGAGCAGTTTGCTCCAACACATGCCGCAGCGGCACTTCAGGATTTTTACAGACGTTATGCCGATGATACTCTGACATTAAATAAATATTTTGCACTTCAGGCGGCTTCTGAGCGAGAAGGCGTACTTGAGCGTGTCAAAATATTGGAAAATGATGCTCTGTTTGATAGTGCCGTTCCCAATCGGGTACGTGCTCTTTTTGGTTCTTTCACCCGAAATCATCGCCATTTTCATGCCGTTGATGGTCAGGGTTATGATTATATTGCCGAAAAAATTATTGCGCTTGACCGTATGAATCCTGCTATAGCCTCCGGACTCGCCGGTGCTTTTAAGCAGTACCCTCAAATGCAACGCATAAATCAACAGGGGATGCAGCGTGCATTAACCTATATTTTGCAAGATGAGAGCCTCTCGAAAAATGTTTATGAGATCGTTCATAAAATTCTTCATCATGGCGAGTAGTGTGACCATGTGATACGAATACCTCTTTTCGCATTAATAACCTAACAACTTTAGTTTTCTTCAGTTTAAATTTATAAAACATGACTTATACTATGGGTGCTAAAACAATATAAGTTTGTATTATAGTATTGACTTATAAAATTTATTAGAATGAAATCAATTAAGGGAGTGCACAATGGCAAGATTAGTAATTCTTGGTGCCGGTGTTTCAGGACATACGGCAGCATCATTTGCCGCAAAATGGCTTGGAAACGAGCATGAAGTCGTCGTCGTTACCCCCAACTCTAAATGGAATTGGATCCCCTCCAATATCTGGGTTGGTGTGGGTGAGATGAGTAAAGAGGAGGTTACGTTTGATCTGGCTCCGGTCTATGAAAAAGCCGGTGTGACTTACAAACAGGCGAAGGCTGTCTCCATCAACCCTGAAGGTAGTGACACTATTGATGCCCCGTTTGTGACTATTGAATACATGGGACAGGGCAAAGAGGGCGAGAGCGAAGAGCTGGCATATGATTATTTGATTAATGCGACGGGACCCAAACTCAATTTCGGTGCCACGCCGGGTCTTGATGAAGGCCATACCGTCTCCGTGTGTACCGCTGACCATGCGGTACATGCTGCCCAAGAGCTGCAACAATGTATTGAAAAGATGCGAGCGGGTGAAGAACAGACCTTTCTCATTGGAACCGGGCACGGTATGTGTACGTGTCAGGGAGCAGCGTTTGAGTACATTTTCAACATTGAGCACACGTTGCAAGAAGCGGGTGTCCGCGACAAAGCCAAAATAATCTGGATCTCCAATGAATCCTTTTTGGGAGACTTTGGTATGGGGGGCTTACACTTTAAAATGGGGGGATATGTCACTTCCTCTAAAGTATTTGCCGAATCCCTGTATGCGGAACGGGGCATTGACTGGATCTTGGGAACACATGTCAATAAGGTCGAAGCGGGAAAAGTAACGTTTGAGTCTCTTGATGGCAGCACCGGTGAGCAGGAGTTTGATTTTTCCATGCTTATTCCGCCTTTTGCCGGGGTTGGTTTAAAAGCCTATAATAAAGCAGGTGAAGATATTACGGGAGATATTTTTGCACCCAACGGTTTTATGAAAGTTGATGCGGACTATACGCCCAAGCCATATGAGGAGTGGAAGCCGCAAGATTGGCCGAGTACTCTGCAAAACCCGACCTACTCCAATATGTTTGCCGTAGGTATTGCCTTTGCACCGCCGCATCTGATATCAAAACCGATGAGTTCCCCCAACGGTACTCCTATTAACCCGACACCGCCGCGCACGGGAATGCCTTCGGCTATGATGGGTAAAGCGGTTGCACGAAGTGTCTGCGACATGATTCAAGGTGTTTCTGAGACACCGACCCATACGGCAAACATGTCTAAAATGGGTGCCGCCTGTGTAGCTTCGGCAGGTAAGGGTCTTTTTAACGGAACCGCGGCAGCCATGACGGTGTATCCGATTATTCCCGATTTTGAAAAATACCCCGGAACCGGACGTGATATTAATGGTACTACCGGTGAAATCGGACTGGCGGCGCACTGGGTGAAACACCTGCTGCACTATGCATTTATCTGGAAAGCACAGCTCAAGCCGGGCTGGACTTTAATTCCGGAATAAGCTACTAAGGAGCATGATATGAGCGAGATTCAAGAAGATAACAAACATGTACAACATATAGAACCCTACACCGCCCAGTCGGGCACCATGGTTCCTTTGGGTATGCAGAAGTTTTTACGCACCTGTGTGTTATGGCAGATCATTCGGTTTATTGCCATTAACATTCGTATGACCATTTTAATATTAAAAAGTCACAATCAGAGTTAGGGCACAGCAATTTCTGCCGTGCCTCATCGACGCTTTTCTCCCTTTTTTAAAATAATTGCTTTTTTTTAGCACATCTTCAACCATACCTTGGCATAATCGCGTATTACTTTCAAATTTACATGTAGGTTTTTTATGATGCTTGATTTTGCAAAATTTACCAAATACTCCAAACCCGGTCCCCGCTATACCAGTTATCCGACAGCACTGGAGTTTAGCGACACATACAGTTACGATGCCTACATCAGTAAGCTTGAAAATCATGACAAAAACCGACCGATTTCTCTCTATTTTCACCTGCCTTTTTGCCGAAATGCCTGCTATTTTTGCGGTTGTAATGTTGTCTTCACCTCCAAAGAGGAGAAGATGTTACGCTATATTGAGTATCTGAAACGGGAGATGGAACTCTTAAGCAGGCATCTGGATATGTCACGAGACGTGATACAGATGCACTTTGGCGGAGGTACCCCGACCTTTTTTAGCGCCGAGCAGCTGCGGGAGGTCATTGCGATGATTCGTTCCTATTTTAAAAATTTTGTTGCCGATGCCGAAATTTCGTGTGAGATCGATCCACGCCATATTAACGAAGACCAGATGAAGGT
>QNZR01000013.1 GCA_003978475.1 Sulfurimonas sp. | reverse complement strand
GTTATCTTGTCGGTTTTGCTCCTGTCGCAATGCCTCTATTTCCGATTCAAGCTCTCTGTTTCGCTGTTCCAACTCTGCAATTCTGCTCTGTTCTTTGGAAAAACCGCCAAAAATACCCATATACAACCCCTGATAATTCAATTCAAAAAATCATTATATCATATTTTTTACCTAAAATATTTCTATACCCTCGTTATGATGCTACCTTGCCAAATAGATCTCAATCATCTTGCTTTTGCTCATAAAGTTGCAACAGTAATGAAGCAGGTCAAAACAATCCTTATGACTAAAACCCAATGTCTCAAGCTTGGTTAACGTCTCTGCCGTAAACCCGATTGGATTATAAAGTGCGTTCACAACCGCTTGTGCCAATGCCTGCTGATTGGGTGCCACGGGAAGATGCTCAATATTGGCAACAATATCTGCCGTAAACGCTTCATCGACACCTTTGGAACGAAGCAGCCTGGTATTGAACTCCTGACAGTAGGTTCGCTCTTCTTTGCAGGCAATATAGAGGCGTAAAAAAGGAAGCAGTGCCGCATCAATAACCGGATGTTTCATCATCGATTGCTGATAGACAATAAACTCTTGAAGCGCGTCTTTATCGATGGTGGCAAAAAGTGCCAAATGCGGCGGTATCCACCCCAGCTCTTTTTGAATCATTCTATAGACCGTACGTAACTCTTTATCGGCATGTTCATGCTGTTGGGGCTCAATAATAAACATAATGTCTCCTCATATGAAAATAACAGACTGGTCGGTCTGTTTGCAGCATATTACAAAAACCCTGCTGAAATTAGACTGAATGGTCTACTTTACCGCTTTAGTGTTTTGAGGTAAGCAATAAGATGAGAAATTGTCTGTAAATAACGGGCTTTGGATGAGTGATTCGGACTCAGAGAAAGGGCTCCCCATACGGTGGCTATAATGAACTCGCTTAACATCTCACTGTTGACGTTTTCTTGTAACCGGCTACGCTTAAGCAGCTGCACCAGTTTATCTTTAAGTGCTTCGTAGATAATGTTAATTTCATACTCAAAATCGTTGTCAACCGGTGCCATTTCCTGATTGAGTCGATTGAGCGGGCAGCCGTAACACAGGAGTTCTCTGTTGTCTGCCACCTTGACAATAGCAGCAATAATGGTGTCAATCTCATGATTCTCAGCAGAGGCTCTAAGGTCATAAAACTGATCCATACGAGGAGCAATACGCTCTTTGAGGACTGCAAGCACCATCGCTTTTTTGGATGAAAAATGATGATACAGCGAGCCTTTGGGAATCTGACATGCTTCAAGTATCATAGACATACTTGTACCGTTATATCCTTTTGTGTAGACTAATGCAAAAACGGCATCTAAAATTTTTTCTCGGGTAGGTTGTGTCAAAACTGCTACTCTGACGCCTTCTGTTTTTTCTGATCCAACGCTTTAGATGTCTCATAATCAACAACGCGACCGCCATACTGCTTGACAAACTCTTCGGCGACCTCTTTCTGAGCAAAGGCAAATTTTCCCGAAGGACTCATAATACCATAGGTCTGTCCCTCGACTGCATAGTAGGCTTTTTTCGCATCAATCAGTTTCATGGTCACGGCATCAATAATAAACGACGTCTCATGTGATGCTGAAGGCACACGAAGCTCTTCATGTACCACAGGCTTCGTGCTCGCGTTGCTCTTTGTGACCTGCGTCACATTGACGTCTGGTTCTGCAGCCGTTGAACACGTATCTGTCGCAACGACTGTCTTGTTGGTCACTGTTGAAACCTTCGCTTCAGACGTTGGCAACACGACTGCTTTGGCTACGGATACCTTTGGTGCTGATGATGGTGTATCTAACGGTGTTGCTTTGGGTGGCGTATATTTATTTATAAATGCCGATGCATACTCTTTTGGAAGCAGTTTTTTAACTTTTTTTGCCTCCCTATACGAAGGAAACGGCTCTAAAACAAGAATGTATTGACGACCCGACGCGCGGGCGTGTATCTGAAAACCAAGCCGCTCCTGTGCAGCCAAAATTTCAGTGCCGATTTGTGAACGAAACGTTGTTAATGCACGTGCGGCACTTTGCTCCGTCACAAATGAACCGACAATAATTTTACGCTCCGGCGACGCTATTAACACAACACTCAATATTATACATGTAAAAATAACTCTCATCGCTTATCCTTAAATCATAACCCATATTCTAACATTATATTTGTAAATATGTTAAACGTTACCACTCATCACGATAAGCAGTGACATTATAAGCTGCGACCAATCCCTCGTCATCAATACAGTGACGTTCAAAAAAATCAACAATGTCACGACGCTGGCAATGGGTTTCAAAGGCAGTGACATTCTCCCATATTTCATGAAATACGATCGGATAACTTTCACCTTGTGCAAAAGTATTCTCAATATGACGCGTCACTCTGTATTGTATACATCCCTCTTCACGCAATGAATCGGGTTCAAGTGACTGTAAAACTCTAAATAGCGCTTCTTCACTACCTTCTTTAGGCTGAAACGATGCAATACAGTACAGTTTTTGTGACATATGGCTCTCTCTTTAATAAAATTTATGAATATTTTCCATAATATTGGCAAACGTAATCTGCTCGCCGCGTTTTTGAAGATACGCATCCAAATAGTGCTGTGCCGCCTCAAGCCCCTCGCGTTGTTCTACAGCGGCTATCTCACGATAAAGTGTTGCCATAACAGCAATAATATGCTTCGAAACAGCTTTGCGCGAGGCCATATAGCCGATAATGTCGCCACTGTCGGCATCTTTTTTAATATGAAACTCGGTAAAGACCCAGTAGTACCGTCCGTCTTTTGCCAAATTTTTAACCACGGCATTAATATTGTTACCGTTTTGAATCGTATCCCATAGCAGTTTAAAGACCAGTTTCGGCATATCGGGATGACGAATAATATTATGCGGCTGCCCCAGCAGTTCCTCGTCGCTATAGCCTGAAATATCTTTAAAATAGCTATTGGCATACGTAATAACACCCTCAGCATCAGTCTCACTCACTAAATAACGTTTGGGATCCAGTACAATAGCGTCATCCACAGGTTCGGGTCGTTTCACCTCATCTCCTTCGGCATAAACTCTCATGCCAATTATGCCACAAAAGTACGACAAAGTATATGCGGATCATGAAGGTAACAGCAGTGCGGACAGTGCACCGATCAGTCCTCCAAAAACACCGCCCCATACAACCAGCCAGCCCAGATGTTCCCGCATCAGGGTGTGAACCATCTCTTTGACCATTACCGGTGTTAACGCATCCAGACGTTTTTGTATTATCGTTTCTATGGAATCCTTAACATCCTGACGTAATGTTGAGTGATTGATATAATGCGCCAGTTGCGTTTCAAAGGCTTTACTCTGCACAATCTTCACCATGGCACGTTGCATTTTTCTTGTGAAAGGGTCTCGTAGCTGCTCCAAAGCACTCTCTCCGCCAAACATATTGAGCATACTGCCGAGATTGGACTCCATGACGGTGTTGGACAGAGCATCAAACGCCGGTGAAAAATCGGTAGACTCAACTACCGGTACCAGATTGATCTTTTGCTCTTCCGTTTCAAAAAAATGCGTTATCTGTTCTTGAGTAAAAAACTGTGTCATCATTAACTCCCGAATGGCCTCTTTGAAAGCCTCAAAACGTAATTGAATAATACCTGAGCCGTAAAGAAACGGTACCTTTTCAAATAGCATATGAATAGCCAGTTGATTGGTCAGAGCCCCCGAAAGTGCAAAAAGTCCGGAAAAAAGCAGGATTTTGGCAACAGATTCCAATGCCGGTATCAAAGAGAGCCCTATGAGCAATAGCGCTACAATATTCGTAAGAACACTTTTATTCATGCCATAACCTTTAAAATATTTTTTTAAGTGCGCATTATACAAAAAGTGCTACATTTACACCAAATCTTTGACCGAGGAACGATTCATGGCATCACCTTTAGCGCAACAACTCCCTACCGCTACGAAAGAGGACATTCTCGCAACCCTCACTCAGGCATTGATACAAAGTGACGAAGCCGCTTTTTGGTCGGAAAAAACCGTGCCTTTTGTCAATGCCGTATTATCGGTATTACTGCCTTTGCGAGACCAGCACCTGCTCTTCACTCCCGAGGGTCGCATGTGCGATGCGCTCACCCCGGAACTGTTTCTCAGATGGTGTGATTTGGTCTCACTCAAGTTGTTGGCATTTACCCTTCAAGAAAGCAATGAGGCAAACGTACTGTGCCATACCGATTACGATCTACAGCAAAGCCGCCGTTACATCCCCGTTGAGCTTGAGACTCTGGGAACCTACCTCAGTGGCTATATGATTAACCTGGAATGTAAAGATGATGATTTCCCTATTGCTCACTATAATTTACATGTAGGAATCACTACTGTTGTTAAGGGTATGTTATAATAACTTAAAAAGTAAAGTTTTCTTATGTTAGCACCACTGAAACTGGGTAAGTTTTCTGTCATATTTTTAGTTTTGTTGCCAACCATGGCGCTAATGCTGATTTTTATTTATCAAGACTATGTATCGACTCTGACCAAGATGCATCATGTGACGTATACACGTTTTCTCAATACCACGGAAAAACAGTTTTATCAGCTTGCAGAGTACTTACAGCATGAGGATGCTGCGTCAAAACATCAGGAGCTGCTCTCGGTATTGTTATCTGAGACCCTGACGGCGATCACCCTGTTTCACAAAGAGGGTGAGCAGTTTCACCCCATGATGAGTGCTCCCAATAGTGTTGAAGCACCGCAAAGCCAACACATTCATAACGAACTGCTGCAGAGCTGTATGACACAGCAGCGCACGCTCTTTACAAAAGAAGGCAAAGAATATCTTGTTGTGCCGATTGTTCATAATGCAGACGTCACATTAGTGTTTTTGGCTCGTATCAGCAACAAGCCGCTTCAGCAGGTAGAAGCGATTATTAATCCATTGAATAAGCTCAGCTTCACCATTACGTTGCTACTGATGGCACTCTTAGTCATTGCCTATATCCGACTCTTTGTTCTCTACCGACAACGCAATGACGGCATGATTGATCCGACTACACAAGTCTTTAACAGACGTTATTATCATGAAGTGATGAAAACTCTTGATGCCAATTATTATCAGATCATTTTACTGCGTATTAATGACTTTAACGCCATTAAAACACGTTACGATAATGAGATTACCGATATTATTTTACAGTCGGCTGCCAGCCGTATTCTTCGGGTCACACGACGTCAAGATATTTTTCTCCATTTTGAAGATGCAACTTTTATTGTCTTTTACAAAAGAAAAAAAGATGAAAAAGCCGATATTTTAGCAGCAAGAATTATTGAATCCATCTCCAAGCAACCTATTATCGCAGAAGGACTCTACATCAATATTGACCTTCAAGTTGTCATTAACCGGCATCCTGAAGAGAAAAAGACCCTACACGAAGCCATTGCTGAAGCACAAGAAGAGCTAGAACAGATAGAGAAAAACAGTTTAAGCAGTGCCGAACAGGGGAACTTCAACTCCAGTAAAAGATCCCGCATTATTTTTGAACTTCAGGAGGCTCTTAAAGAGAAGTACGTCATGCCAATGTTTCAGCCTATCTACAGTGTCGAAACCATGACCATTCACTCTTATGAGCTTTTTGCCAGAATTGTCACACCGCAACAAGAAGTTGTCCGAGCCAACCATTTTATTGACCTGATTGTTGATGATTCCGTTGCCATAGAGCTCGATATTTTTATGTTCGACCATGCCATAGCGTTTATTAAAAAACATCATGTCATCTTGCATCTGAATATCCATCTCAATACCCTGTGCCATGAGACATTTCAGACCCATATCCAACATGCCCTCGAGCACTCGCCCGCAGTTGCCCCCTACTTGTGTATTGAAGTTAACGGATTCAGTCGCTACACTCTTTTTTCCAAAGAAAAAATCAAAACATGCCTGGACCTTTTAAGAGCATCTCATATTGACATCGCTTTGGATAACATTGACATGGAGACCATCGATTTAAAAGAGATCGTCTATTTTGGTCCCGATATACTCAAACTCGACTACATCACTGTTAACAACGATACCTACAAACTCATACAGCTCTCTAAAAATATGAACATAAAGGTTGTGGTTAAAACCATTCAAAGTGAAAACGAGCTACTCTACGCACAACAAAGCGGTGCAACCTTTGTACAGGGCTATTTTTTAGATGAGCCAAGCTTTAGCATAAAGGACGATTAGATGCAAACTCAAAAAGCGATTCAGGTGGAACAACATCTTGATCTTAACGAGATCGAACATCATCTTAAAGGCGTTGAGTACAGTATTTTGGCACAGCCCTCCGTACGTGATGATTCACCCGCATCCATACACTTTACAATCTTTTTAAATACTCAAGAGCCGCTTCCCGACGAGGTAAAAGATGCCGTTTTTGAAAAATTTTGCTCGCAATACGGCATACGCAATGTGATTGATCTGATTGCCGGCATTGATACTGTCGCTTTTGCCAAAACCGGACACGACACTCCGATGCCCATGCATCTGTACAAGAAGGAACATCAGAAAATCGCCAACATTCCCATGTATATTTTTGACTTTGAAGCCGATGCGGATCAATTTAATGAGGTACGCAACAAAGGGCTAACCGGCTGGAGCTACTCCTACGCATAGTGCTTCAATCTCCTCCACACGTTTGGCAATGTGTTGTGAAAGATTCCGGCATCCTGTCCTCGTGACCACAATATCGTCTTCAATACGAATACCAATCCCCCGATAACGCTCGGGAACGCCGGTATCGTGTTGATCAATATAGATTCCCGGCTCAACAGTCAATACCATTCCCGGTTCCAAAGCAAGCTCCCTGCCCTGCGCATCAACATATGGTGCCTGATCATGTACATCAATACCCATCCAGTGCCCTACTCCATGAGGAAAATACTTTTTATGTGCCCCATGTTTCAAAGCGGTTTTGAGGCGTCCTTTGATAATTCCCAGTGCTATTAACCCTTCACAAAGCTTCGTTTCACACAGTCGCTGCAGTTTCGAGCGCCGGACTCCGGGTGCAATAGCGTCAATCACCGCCAGCTGCACCTCCAGTATCATGTTATAAAGTGCTTTTTGTGCCGGTGAAAATGTCCCTGAAACGGGAAATGTCCGGGTAATATCACTGGCATACATCGCATATTCACATCCGGCATCAATTAAAATCAGATCACCCTGACGCAATCGGCAATTATTGGCAATATAGTGCAGAGTATTCGCATTGTTTCCGGAAGCCACAATGGTACTATAAGCCTCACTTTGAGCACCGCGTGTTGTAAATATCTGCTCAATCAGTGCCTGAAGTTCATATTCAAACATCCCTTTTTTTGCCATCTTCATAGCTGTTTCATGTGCCTCTTTGGTAATCTCAAGTGCCTGCTCAATAACGGCAATCTCGTCTTTGGATTTGATGAGACGCATCTGCTCAATCAATAAATTTACATGTAAAAAACCATGCGGCGAGACCTTGACATGACGATCCTCATATAACGTACGGCACAGGGTGTGAATACGGTGAAAGAACGCACGGTTTCCATAAAGGTCAATATAGATATTTTGAACCCCTTTAAGCAGCTTCACCAAGACGGTATCGAGCTGCTCTATGGCATAGACCTTATCGATATGAAAACGTTTTTTCGCACCGTCTACTCCCAAACGCTTTCCGCTCCATAACGCTTTGGTTCTATCTTTTTTTTGGACAAAAAGTATCTGTTTCATCCCTTTTTTAGAGCGTTGCAACAGCAGTAACGCATTATCTTCTTCAAAACCGCTTAGATAGTAAAAGTTGCTGTTTTGGCGAAACGGGTACTCGGTATCGTTCGAACGCATCTGATGCATCGCGGCAGGAATGAGCATGATACCTTCATCAATCATTTTTAACAGTCTCTTACGCCGTTTTGCATAAAGTCTCTCGTGATGACTCACTGTACCCCTTCCTCTTGCTGACACTGCTGCTGTAACCAGGCATTGCTCTGCCGAACAATACGTGCAAGCGCTCTATTTAGTGCCGCAACGCCCCCTTTGGCGTTTGGTGCATCACTCGGCAGCTTCAGTTCTATATGTTTGGATGCCACCACCTCGCGTCCAATATTTTTAATGAGTACAAAATCCATAGACACTTTGACATATGCCCGCTTCTCACTCTCAAAATATTGCATAAAATCTAAAAGGCGTACCTCATAACGCCAGGTCGTATCGGCATTGCTACGGTAATCCAATACACTGGCAAACATATCCGACTCAATCAGCACCTGCTTTAACAGCTGTTCAATCATGCTGTTGGGGCTTTGTGCCCACAACGACTGAGTATAATGGCGTTGCTCTATGGTATTCATGACATAGTACATATGACGCTCTAAAAACATATCGGCACTCTGGACGGGCTCAAGTTTCAATGTACTCTGGCGACAGGCCGAGTGTGGATATTGTGTCATTTCCGGGAGCACAAGACGGTACTCACTCTTACCGGGTACGGTTTTAACGATAGAACAACCGCTAAAAGCTGCGAGTATTATTATCCAGACAAGATACGGCATATTACTCTCCTGGTCCTTTTTGTGTCTCCTCTTGCAAAAACAGAAGATCCGACGGGCTTCGCTGTATCTTCTCAATCAATACTCCCAGCTTAATCATCAGACGTTCCATCTCCACCATAGCAATATCAAACTGCTGCATCGGTTTTTGCATGGCATCTTTCACACTATACTCACCGGCTTCATTTTTACGCCGAAAACTCTCTATTGAAGCAGCAATGTCCTGAAAACTCTCAGCCACCGATGCTATCGAGGTTCCAATAGAGGCTTCAAGCTGAGCGCCTTTGTCAATAAGCGCATCGACACTGCTCATCATACCATCAATACGTCGGGTAATATTAGCACTGTTTTGTAATATCTGTTGTACATTGTCCACCGATCTGTCATCAAGAGCACGCTGCACCTGAGCCAAAACACTCGACGTACGGGTTAATATCTCCGAAAGTTCTTTTTGATTCTTGTCACCCAAAAGCTTTTCCGTCTGATAGAGCGTTTTTGACAGCCGTGTTCCAATCGCATCGACGGAGTTCTCAAGACGCCGAAAAAGCGATTTATCCGATTTAATGACGGCAATTTTTCCATCTCGTGTCGGTCGTAAAAGGGGCGAATTTTTACCTCCCTTGCTTAAATCAATATAGCTCAGTCCGGTAATTCCCTGTGACATTAGTGTTGCGACGGTATCGACTTTGATGGGAGTATCTTCACGCAGCTGTATTAAAATCTCAATCTCTTCACTGTTACGCGGATTAATGCGCATCTGCTTGACTTTACCCACACTAATACCCCGAAACTTAACCGCCGAATTAATATTTAGACCCGATACCGACTCGGTAAAATAGATATAATAGGGTGTCATGACCTCTTTTTGTGTCGGCTTCAGCATCCAGTAAAGAAACAGGATGAGCATAGCACTCAGAAGCAGTACCACACTGCCGACTAACGTGTAATTGACACGATTATTCATGAGGGTCTTCCTTTAAAAAAGCTCTTGACAAATCGATTGTCCGTTGCTTTGACGGTAGCCAAATCCCCTTCAGCCACCACTTTTTTTTCATCCAATATGGCAACGCGATCCAAGGTCGCTTCAATAGAGTCCAAATCATGCGTGACCATTACAATGCTTAAATCAAAGCGTGTGCGCAAGCGTAAAATTAAGGCATCAAACTCCCGTGCCGAGATGGGGTCAAGCCCGGATGTCGGCTCATCCAAAAAAAGCAGTTTCGGATCCATCACCAAAGCACGTGCCAGACCTGCTTTTTTTTTCATTCCCCCGCTAATCTCTGAAGGATACTGCTCTTTAACACTTTGCTGTAAACCGACAATATCAATTTTGTACGAGACAATTTCTGCAATCAGTGTTTCACTGATTGTCGTGTACTCTCGTAACGACACTGCTATATTATCATAAATATTCAAAGAAGAGTACAGTGCGCCAAACTGAAACAGCACTCCCCACTGCTGACGCAGTTCCTGTGCCTTTTGATGCCCGATCGTATTGAGATCATACCCCAAAACCTTCATGGAGCCGCCCTGATATTTTTGCAGTAAGACCATCTCTTTCATTAACGTTGTCTTTCCGCAACCACTGGGTCCGAGCAGCCCATAAATTTCACCGCGATTGACATGTAAATTGAGATTTTGATGAACAACATGCTTGCCGAAACGGGTAACAATATTGTCGGCTTCAATGACTCGCGACATCTTAAATACCCATATTCGTATAAATAATTGAAAATACGGCATCGCAAATAATGACCATAAAGATCGCCTCAACCACACTTTTCGTCGTATTAATACCGATACTTCGTGTATCGTTCTCTACCATTAAACCCCGAAAAATTCCAATGGCGGCAATAATGAATCCAAAAAACGGTCCTTTTGAGATGCCGATAAAAAAGTGTTTCATTGCCACGGCTTCATTAAAACGGTCTAAAAAAAGTTGCGCACTTATGCCCAATTCAATGCTGGCAACTACCATGCCGCCGAGCATCGCCATCACATCGGCAAAGAAAATAATCAGCGGCATCATGATCATAAGCGCAATAATGCGCGGCAATACCAAAAAGAGGTAGGGGTCAAATCCCATTGTTTTCATGGCATCAAGCTCTTCGGTAATTTTCATGACCCCGATTTGTGCGGCAAACGCCGAGCCGCTACGTCCGGCTATGACTATGGCGGCAATCAGCGGGGCGAGTTCACGCAGTACGGAAATACCCAACATATCGACAATAAAAATATTGGCACCATACATTTTCAGCTGTACTGAAGACTGATATGCCAGCACGACACCAATGAGAAACGTCGTCAGTGCAATAATACCCAAGGCATTAATACTGCTCTCTTCAATAGCATGATAGATCTCTTTAAAGCGGATACTTTTAGGGTTTAGCAGATAGATTGTCAGTGCGGCAAACAGTTCACCGACAAAGGCTAGAAAATCTTTAAAGCTGTGATATTTTTGAATCGTCATTTTTCCAACTGATGCTATCATGCCCAGTCGGTCATCCGTAACACCGCCACTTTGATAGTCACGATGATAAAGGGCATCCAAAATATGTTGGTGGTTAGTTTGGGCATGAAATTTACATGTAGCACCCAATGAGCGGGCTTTCATGTCAAATGTGTACAGCAGCAATGCCGCAGCACTGTCAAAACGGGTAAGGGTTTCTAAGTGCCATACAAAGACTTTCGATGGCAGCGGATGACTCAGCAGTTCGGCGAGCAAAGATTCAATCAGGGCAACACTTTTAACATTCATATCGCCACGAACCGTAATGACAACAGTATCCCCTTGCACTTTCGCATGAAGTGACAGGGAGTTACCGTTAAATGAAAGCAATTCCTAAAAATCTCGCTCTAAGAGTTTGTTAACTTTTAAAATGGTTAAAATACGATCAGACTGCTTTCCGACACCTTCAATAAAACTTCCTTCATCACGGATCGTCTCCGGAGCGGGACCGATATCTTTTTTATTGAGTCGAATGGCGGAGGTCAAACGGTCAATCACAAAACCGGCTACTTCATCTTTGTCTTTCATGACAATAAAACGGGTCTCTTCGGTGTGTTTTTTCGGACTCAGACCAAATTTTAACCGCAGGTCAATAATGGGAATGACACTGCCGCGCAAATTGAATACCCCAAGAACATACGGCGGCGTCTGCGGCACCCGAGTCCATTCAATAGGTTTAATGATCTCTTGAATACTTAAAATCGGCACGCTGTACTCCTCTTCTCCTACTTCAAATCCAACCAATTGTACCACATCATCAATCATCTCCATTGACGGAGACTGCTGTTCTTGCTGTTTACTAATAATCTCTTGTAATTTGTTACTCATAGTATACCCTTAAAAATTAAACTTAATATTGCGTTTGACAACACTCATTAAATAGTCCGGTGAATACGGTTTGGTAATATACTCGACCATACCCGCTTCAACACCGCGCATACGGTCTGATTTTCCGGAACGTGATGTCACGGCAATGAGCGGCAAGTTTTTATAGCGGCTGTATTTTTTTATCTCGGAAGCCAGGGTGTAACCATCCATTCGCGGCATCTCAATGTCAATGAGCATGGCATCAAAATGATGATCACCCGACTTTAAAACATTCAGGGCCTCCTGCCCGTCTGCCGCTTCAATAAGAGAGATACCCATGGAAGCTAAAGCACTTTTCATAATCGTACGATCGGTTTTCGAGTCATCCACAATCATGACCTTATAATCAGATGCCGAATTTTTCTCATTTCCTGCCGTGTTGACACTCTTGCTGTCATCACTGTTAATCGTGGATTTAATACTTTTGGACATCTGAATCAGATCGGCAACATCAACAATCAGGGTTACGCCGCCATCACCGCGGATCGTCGCCCCGGCAATCCCTTCAATACCTTGAAGATATTCACCCAGAGATTTAATAACAATCTCCTCCTGTCCGACCAGAGAATCGACAATCAAACCAATCTTGCTCTCAGCCAGCCCCAACAACACCACATAAGCATATTCACTGTCATCAAACACACGCTCTACTTCAAAAATATCGCCAATATGCACCAAAGAGAGCACCTCTTCACGCAGACGCATAACCGAACGGTTCTCAACCGTATAGATCTCATCTTTACTAATACGAACCGTCTCAAGTACCGAAGCAAGAGGAATGGCATAGTACTCCTCCTGCACTCCGACAAGCAGTGCCTGAATAATGGCAAGGGTCAAGGGAATTTTGAGTTTAATGCTGGTATATTTCCCCAGTTCACTGTCAATATCAATAATACCGTTAAGCTTTTCAATATTGGTCTTGACAACGTCCATACCAACGCCGCGTCCCGACACATTGGTGACTTCCGCTGCCGTAGAAAATCCCGGTCTGAAAATAAGACCAAAAGCCTCTTTCTCACCCATTTTATCGGCCTCTTTTTCGGTAATTACC
>QNZR01000100.1 GCA_003978475.1 Sulfurimonas sp. | reverse complement strand
CCAACACACGTTTACCTAATGGTTGAAAATCCATGAATAATCCTTTAAGAAATAATTTTTTATGAACGGTATTCTACTTAACTTTTGGTAAATTGTCAACTCTTTTAGTCACTTAGGCTAAAGTATGTTTAGTATTGGTGTCGCAATACGCAGTTTTTTCGCTGAAATGGGATGTTGCAGGCAGCTTTGTTGCATCAGGCAGCTTTCAATGAAGTTTAAAGAAACTCCGCTATAATTTCACTCTCTTTTAAAATGTGTCACGGTAGCTCAGCTGGTTAGAGCACTGGTCTCATAAGCCGGGGGTCGGGGGTTCAAGTCCCCCCCTTGACACCATTCATCAACAATCAAAATAAATATACCGGTGACCACCATCGAGTCAATAGAGATGTTGCTCGAAGAGCAGTTTTTTAAAAGAAGCGAAGATTGGAGTACCTACTTGCGAAGGCTACATCAAAGTCTTTGATAGCTGTGATGTACAAAAAGTCGCTGCGTACCTAGAAACAAAGATAGAAACACTCCTGAAAAAACCAGCCATAGTCCGAAATAAACTCAGAGTCAATGCCGCAATTAACAACTTTGGTAACAGATAATATTTTAGTTACAATATCGATATATGCCGAACAAGGAACAAATAGAACACTCACCCTGCAAACTCCCACTCAAAGTGGGGTTGTTGGCTAATGTGGAGCGCTATAGTATCTTGAATTTAAAATTTGACACCTGACCCTAAGGAAGCAATAGATGGCTGATGATCTCGAAAAGACAGAAGACCCCACCCCCAAGAAGATAGAAGATTCTCGAAAAGAGGGGAATGTTCCCAAAAGCCAGGATGCTTCAGGTGTTATTTCGCTCTTTTTTGCCATTTTGGCGATACTGATGCTTTTTGGTTTTATGGGGGATCGCCTTTTTGGTTTATCACGCTATCTTTTTTCACTGCAAGGCATGCCTATTACTCAAAGCAGTTTGGTGGACCTGGCATTTACAATGATGATGGAATTTTTGATTATCGCCATTCCTCTGGCTCTGGTGGTTGCCATTTCCGGTGTTATTGGCGGGCTTGCTCAGTTTGGCTTTCTTTTTACGACAAAACCTCTCATACCCGATTTTAAAAAACTTGACCCCATTAAAGGATTTGGAAACCTGTTCTCACTTAAAAAACTGATTGAAGGAGCAAAGATTACCTTAAAAGCAATGACGACAATGGGTGTAGGCTTTACGTTCTTCTTTTTCTTTATTCAGGAACTGCCTACCGTGGCGTTGTTTCCACTAACAGATCAGCTGGACTGGGTAAAAGACAAAATAATCATTATTGCTTTGGTAATGCTTCTGGTGTTAGCGGTATTTGCTCTTATTGATCTGGTGATTGTCAGAAAACAGTACTTTGACAAACTGAAAATGAGCAAACAGGAGATTAAAGATGAGATGAAAAATATGGAAGGTGACCCGCATATTAAAGGAAAAATCCGCCAAATTCAGATGGAGACTGCTCGAAAGAGAATGATGGCGGAAGTACCTCATGCCGATGTGGTCATTACCAATCCGACTCATTATGCCGTCGCAGTCAAATATGACGGCAGTAAACATCGCGCTCCGGTAGTCATTGCAAAGGGCATGAATACGATTGCCGTTAACATTAAAAAAGTTGCTAGAGAGCACCGGGTGCATATTGTGCAAAATCCTCCGCTGGCACGTGCGCTGTACAACGAGGTCAATATTGATCAGCCCATTCCCGAAGCTCTGTTTGTTACCGTGGCGGAAATTCTGGCATATGTTTACAAAATTGACAACCGATAACTGATATGCCAATGCGTGTGTCAGGCATCATATTCATGATCGAGATAAACTTGTGAACGTAGATGTTTTTGATATGCCGTAATGTCAAAATCATTCACATCGCTCACGCCGTCATCAATAGCGGCTTGTGCTACGGCCGATGCCACCCAGATAAGCACTTCTTTATTGAATGGTGAGGGGATGACGTGCGTGGCTCCATAGGCCATATCGGGTTGATTGTATGCCGCTTTGACATAATAAGGTACCGGTTCTTTTGCCAGTTGCGCCAGTGCCCGGGCTGCCGCCATTTTCATTGATTCGGTAATTTTGGTTGCACGAACATCCAGAGCGCCCCGAAATATCGAGGGAAAACCCAGTACGTTGTTAATCTGATTGGGGTAGTCGCTTCGTCCGGTTCCCATAATGACATCATCTCGAATCGCATGGACAACTTCGGGTAAAATCTCCGGTTCGGGATTGGCACATGCAAAAATGACGGGATTGGGTGCCATAGAACGCACCATCTCCTGTGTGACAATATTGGGACCGCTCAGCCCTAAAAGCATGTCGGCATTGCACATGGCATCACTTAGGGTGACATCACGGCTCTCAATAGCGACAGCCTGTTTGTAGGGATTAAGATCATTGCGCTGTGTCGTGATGATTCCCTTGCTGTCAACAACGACAATATGACGTGCTCCCAGATCCCGGTACATTTTTGCCGATGCGAGACCTGCGGCACCGGCACCCAAGATGACGATTTTGACCGTTTCAATGCGTTTGTTGCCAAGCTCCAGAGCATTAAGCAGTCCGGCAGCCGTAATAATGGCGGTTCCGTGCTGATCATCATGCATGACCGGAATCTTGAGACGTTGTTGCAGTTTGGCTTCAATTTCAAAGCATTTTGGGGCGGCAATATCTTCAAGGTTAATACCGCCGAATCCATCGGAAATAGCAGCACAGGTGTCAACGATGCTGTCGATATCATGGACATTAAGTTCAATATCAAACGCATCGACATCGGCAAATTTTTTAAAAAGCACCACTTTGCCTTCCATAACGGGTTTTCCTGCCAATGCACCAATATTTCCCAATCCCAGTACCGCAGAACCGTCGGTAATGACTGCGACTAAATTGCCTTTGGCCGTGTAATCATAGGCTTTAGCCGGTGTGGTTTCAATAGCCTTGCAGGGGATGGCAACTCCGGGAGTATAGGCAAGGGCGAGGTCATGTTGGGTATCGCAGGGTTTGGTAATTTCAATAGCGAGTTTACCGCCTTGGTGATATTCTAATGCGTCGTCGGGTGTTAGTTGTGGCATAACATTCCTTAGTAAATGGGTTGCGCATTCTAGCATAATTTATTTTTTTGTACTATAATGGTGAAAAAATATTAAAGATAAAGAATTGAAACCAACAACACATATTATTGTGATTAACCAGAATAATCTGGACAGAAAATTGTTGCAGCAGATGCTTCACTCTTATAATATTGCCTTTTTTGATGAATTTTCAATGGCGAAAAAAGCAATTGAACAGGCAGCGCCAACATTAATCATAATTGATGGTAATTATGATGATGCCGGATTTGCCTTTTGCAAATCGCTAACCCAAAGCATAAGTATTCCTGTGATATTTTTGTTTGACACGGCGCAGAGGAGTCTCATTACAAAAATGTTTAGCAGTGGCGGGTGTGATTATGTGCTTCGACCATTTAATCAAATTGAACTTTCCAGTCGTGTCTATATTCATACTTCTTATGCCTCTGAGAAAAAGGAACTCGAGGCGTTAGCGTATTATGATCCTATGACGTGGCTGTATAACCGACGAACATTTTTTAAACATTCCCACGATCTTTTACATACGCTCAACAGCAATCAGATACCCATACATCTTCTGCTGTTCCATTTTCACTCATTGCATAAAATCAACGAGACCTTCGGGTATTTTTCCGGTGACAAACTGATTGAAGAGTTTGCCGGTATTATCAAATCGGTATTTAGAGAATACGCTGTTATCGGTCGGTTGAGTGGTAATAGTTTTGCAGCTATGCTAAGCCATAAGAGTGCCAAAGAGGTTTCGGAGTATGCATCACGTATCAGTCGTCGGGCTTCGGAATTGAGTATTGAAAAAGAGTTTCCCGTCGTGATTGAGTATGTGATTGTAGAGCATTGCAGCGAGAGCAAAAGTGTTGATGATCTGTTGTTGGAGGCAACACAAAAACTTAAACAGAGTGAAATAGCCCGTAGCAAACGAAACTATTAACAACTCCTTTAGAGGGTTTGATATAATGGCAGCAATGAATCATGTTATGATAGAAAAAATTGAACGTGCCAATCATATTGTTCTAATGGCACATGTCAACCCGGATGCCGACTCGCTGGGGAGTGCCAGTGCCTTTTATTCGTACTTGTTGCGACAGCAGAAGCAACTTACTCTTTTTTGCGCGACTCCTCGTATTGATCGCCGTTTGGCATTGTTACCCTGGTTCGATAAACTTCGACATCAGATGCCACGTCAGGCGGATCTTGCTATCTGTTTTGATTGTGGAAGCAGGGAGCGTTTGGGCACCGATATTGAATGTGAACTCATCAATATTGACCATCATGCCAGCAACAGCGGCTTTGGTATGTATAATGTTATTGATACGAATGCCATTAGCACCACTCAGATGGTGTATGATTTTTTCAGGGAACATCATATTGCCATTAATGCTAAGATGGCAACGGCGCTCTATGCCGGTTTGGTAGATGATTCGCAACATTTTTTGCACACGAAAACCGATGCGGCTGCTTTTGAGATGGCAGCGGAATTGTTACGTTGCGGTGCCGATACCCGGGGCGTTGCCAAAGCATTGTTCCAAACGACCTCTTTGGCATCATTACGGCTTGAGGGGGTGTTGTATGAGCAGCTGCGTTTACGTCATGACGGTCGTATCGCGCTACTGCACCTCGATTTACAAACACGATCGGACACCGGTGCCGAGCCTCATGAAGCAGAGGCGGCACTACATCGGGCGCAAACTCTGGCAACGGTCAATGTTTCTGTCTTGCTACGGGAACGTCGTCATGGCAGTGTCAAGTGTTCACTGCGCGGTGACGGCAGTGTCAATGTGGCAGCGGTGGCGGCACATTTTGGCGGCGGCGGTCATCGGGATTCTGCCGGATTTATTGCCAATGGAACCCTTTGTGCTTTGGAGGAGGAAATTATGAGTATTTTATATGAGGAGATGAGTTGAGACGAAAAAAAAATAATGCATCGGCACTAATGGCAAAGTTGCTTATGGCAGTCATTGTTGCAGCGGCAATCTATGTAGGGGTATCAGATACCTTTGAACAAGATGAGCCGGTAGTGGTCATTCATAACAGTGAGTATTGGAACCTGAAAGACCCCCTTTCGATTCAGATTAATGATCAAAGCGGCATGTTGTCATACCGTGTCATTTTAAAAACACAAAAAGAGAATTTTGAATTGGCGCAAGAGATGTTGGTGACTCCCAATAAAGAGCTTAAGCTCAATATTAAACCGCCCAAACGTCTTTTCGGTCTGAAAGAGCATGATGTGACGCTTTATATTGAAGCCGGTGATGCGAGTCAGTGGAACTTTTTTAAAGGGAATCGTGCCGTAGTAACCAAGAAGATGATTATTGACAAAAAACGTCCGCAGGTCAGTGTTATTGCCAACAGTCGCAGTATTACTCAGGGTGGCTCGGCATTGGTCATTTTTAAGGCTTCCGACGATAACCTTAACAGTCTCTATTTGGAGTCATCCAATGGAAAAAAGTTTTATCCGCAAACCTATCTGAAAGACGGGTATTATGCTTCTTTGGTAGCTTGGCCGGTACGAGAGAAAAATTTTCGTATGCATATTATTGCTAAAGATTTGGCAGGAAACTTAACGAAAAAATATGTTCCTTTTTACTTGAATAATAAAACGTATCGTACCTCGAAGATTACGTTGAAGGATCGTTTTTTAGACGGAAAAATTGCAGAACTTGCCGAGGAGTTTGTTGAAACTCAAGGAGTCACAGACCGCATTAAACGTTTCAAAATCATCAATGAGGACGTTCGTGCCAAAAATGAAACGCTCATTCATAACATTACTTCCAAGGTTCCCGAAGAGATTGTCGAACGATTGCAAATCACACCGTTTTACCCCCTTAAAAATGGCAAAAAGGTTGCCAGTTTCGGTGATCATCGCTACTACTATTATCAGAACAAACGGGTGAGTGAATCGTACCATTTGGGTCTGGATTTGGCATCGGTTCAGATGGGTGAAATCAAAACGCGAAATCCCGGTAAAGTTGTTTTTTCCGGAGATAACGGGCTGTATGGCAATATGCCTGTGATTCATCTGGGAATGGGGCTTTATACGCTCTATGGGCACTGTTCGAGTGTTGACGTGAATGTGGACGAAGAGGTGTCAGCTGGTATGAAAATTGCTAATACCGGTATGAGCGGTTATGCTATGGGCGATCATCTGCACTTTGGTGTTTTGGTACAAGGTACCGAAGTGCGCCCGGAAGAGTGGATGGACAAGCAGTGGATACGGCTTAACATTGAGGATATTTTTAAAAGTGCTCAGAAGGTTATTGATAGATCTTAGTGCTACTAAGTTCATCATGCCGCCAGATCTGTAGCGTAACTTTTACATGTAAAAGGGTAGATTATGTATCAAACAACAATAGCCAAGCCGGTAGAGCTGGTTGGTATCGGTCTTCATAAGGGAAATCCGGTGCGTCTGCGTCTGGAGCCGCTGGAGGCCAATAGCGGTATTGTTTTTTATCGCAGTGATGTCAATGTTGCCATCCCTCTTAAGCCGGAGAATGTCATGGACACGACCATGGCGACGGTCATTGGCAAAGAGGGACACGTCATTTCTACTATTGAACACCTGCTTTCTGCGGTTTATGCCTACGGTATTGATAACCTTCGCATCCTTGTTGATGCCGATGAAATTCCGGTTATGGACGGCTCAAGTGCGAGTTTTTGCATGCTGCTTGATGAGGCCGGTATAATGTCGCTTGATGCATCCAAGCGTATTATGCGTATTAAAAAAGAGATTACCGTACAAGAAGGCGATAAATATGTGAAGCTATCGCCTTCACGGGAGCTGACCTATGATTTTACCATCAAATTTCAGCACCCGATTATTGATAAGCAGCAATATGTGGTACATTTGAGTAAAGAGAGCTATAAAAAAGAGATTGCCCGCGCCCGTACCTTTGGTTTTTTGAGTGAGGTGCAGTATTTGCGTTCAAAAGGGCTGGCGTTGGGTGGCAGCCTGGAGAATGCCGTGGTATTGGATGACAAAAAGGTTCTTAACCCGGAAGGCTTGCGTTTTGTTGATGAATTCGTGCGCCACAAAGTCCTTGATGCCATTGGCGACATGTCGCTTTTGGGCATGAATTTTATTGGTAATTACGAGGCATTTGCCGGCAGTCATGATCTGAATCATAAACTCACACTGGCGCTGTTGGCTGATGCACAGAGTTATGACATTGTTGAGTTTGTCGGCAGTGAGGCGAAGGAGATGGCAAAAGCGTATGCATAGTGTGGTCGTTATTGCCTTGAGCCTGCCGCTGAAAGTGGGTGTTTATGAAAACAACCAGTTGATTTACAGCAGGGAACTGCACGAGCATACCTCCGAATCTCTGCCGATGTTGTTTGAGACGTTGTTACAGCAGTATGATATTTCACAACTAATTTACGCCAATGGACCCGGGAGTTTTATGGCAATTAAGGTGAGTTATCTGTTTTTAAAGACATTGAGCATTGTAAAGCAGATCCCTTTTTTGGCAACGGATGCCTTCTATTTCAATAAAAATCGACCCATAAAAGCACTAGGAAAGCTCTGTTTTGTTAAAATGACCCACTCTATTGAGACACAAGTTTTTGATGAAGTGCCAAACGGTACATTTGAACTGCCTCAAGAGCTTATTATAGACGATTTTAGTAGTGATACGTTGCCGTATTATGGTATTGCAGCAGTCACTTAAGGAAAAATAATTGATTATTAGTGTACCTGCAACCAGTGCGAACCTAGGACCGGGATTTGACACCCTGGGTCTGGCATTGACACTGCATAATAAGGTCGATTGTAAACCCTCTCGTTTTTTTAGTGTGTCCATTAAGGGAGAAGGTGAGAATAACCCGCGCCTCAAAGGGAACAATCTGTTTATTAGTATTTTTAGTGAACATTATAAAAAGTTAACACAACGCCAGCAAAACTATAAATTTACCTTTTACAACCAAATTCCGATGTCACGCGGACTTGGAAGCTCCTCCGCAGTGATTGTCAGTGCTATTGCTACGGCGCATGAAGCCGCCGGAGTGCGGGTGTCGAAGCGTCGAATCCTTAATCATGCTTTAGTGTATGAATCCCACCCTGACAATATTACACCGGCGGTACTGGGCGGATTCACCACCTCGATTGTCGAAAAAAACAAGGTTTTTTCACAGGTCAAACATCTGCCCGGTTACTTAAAAGCGGTGGTGGTGATTCCCAACAAGCCTATTTCGACAGCACGCTCACGTACCTCTTTACCACGTTCATACTCCAAGGAGAATGCGGTATTTAATCTTTCGCACACGGCTATGACTGTGGCAGCCTTTTGGAATGAAGACTGGGAAATGCTGCGCCTGGCAACCCAGGATCGGTTTCATCAAAAAATTCGCATGAAGATGCTACCCGAACTTTTTTCCGTTCAAAAGCTGGCATTTGACAGCGGTGCGTTGATGAGCACCCTTTCAGGAAGCGGGTCAACATTTTTTTCAATGGTGTACGACCACGATGCTTCAGCACTTGCACATCGCCTCAAGCAAAAGTTTCCGGATTTTAGTATCAAAATTTTAGATTTTGACAACTACGGTTTGCGGGTTGAAAAGTAATTATTGGAATGGATGAAGGAACATTAGGGTATAATGCGCGACATAATTAATGTGCCAATACGAATGTGTGTTTCTTGCAGACAAAAAGCAGCACAAAACACCTTAATACGTCTTCAGTGTGTCGATGGTGCTCTTTACTCCTACCGGGGTGAAGGACGCAGTTTTTACCTCTGTCAGACGTGTGTCGGTGATGTGAAAAAAATGAGACGCTCGTTAGCGCGGGTGTGTCGAAGCAATGCTACAGAAATACTTTTGAATAGGTTAAAGGAGATCATCGTTGATGAGTGATAAAGTTAGAGTCCATGAGATTGCAAAAGAACTTGGGATTGCCTCGAAAGAGGTTGTAGATAAGGCCAATGCAATGGGGATGTCTCTTAAAACGGCATCAAGTTCTGTCTCTATGGAAGAGGCTGAAAAAATCATGAATTACATTATGAATCCTGACATAGAAGAGCCCAAGCCTAAAAAAGTAACGGTTCAAAAAGCCGTTCCTGAAAAAACGGCAGAAAAGACCGTGTCAGAGACAGAAGAGAAAAGGTCTGAACCCAAAGAGGCTGCACCGACTGCTGAAGTAGAGGACACCCAAGTAACAGCAGAAGTGTCTATTGTTAAAGAACCGTTGAATGAAGAGACTCCAAGAGTCGCCTCCGAGCCGGCTAAACCGGTTGAAGTAATCCCTAAAAAACGTTCCGGTTTGCGTATTGTCAAAAAGAAAAAACCCAAGGTTCATGAAGATTTTACATTACCGAAAAAGGATGATGCCGCCGCTGTATCGAGTTACGGTAAGATCAGTCGGGAAGTGCTTGAAGAGTTGGCATCGAAAAAAACAAAAAAACGCAGCAATACTCCGGCACAACGTAAAGAGAGTGGTAGAGCTATCAATATTTTTGCCGGCAGTATGGCGGATGTTTCCATGGATTATGATGACAATGAAGTCGTACTGTTAGACCTGAATGAGATTGATAAAAAGCCTGTTGAAGAAGAAGTGCGAAAACCTCGTCCTAAAAAGCCGATAGGACGCAATGCCGGTAAAAAACAAGGCGGTCATCGAAAACCACGACAGGTTTCTCGTGACAAACGAAAGAAATATAGTAAAGACAAACCGGTAGATGAAGTGGTCACACACGTTGAGATTCCCGAAGATATTCGTGTTTATGAATTTGCAGAAAAACTCAACCGTCCAATGACCGACATTATTAAAGTCCTTTTTAATCTGGGAATGATGGCAACCAAAAATGACTTTTTGGGCAAAGATGAGATTGAAATTCTTTCTGAAGAGTTCGATGTTGAAGTGACCGTGGTAGATCCGAAAGATGCCTTCAATTATGAGGAGACCTATGAACGCGATGCCGATGAAGGTCAGATGCAGGAACGTCCTCCGGTTATTACCATCATGGGGCATGTCGATCATGGTAAAACATCACTTTTGGATGCCATTCGCAATGCCCGAATTGCCGATAATGAAGCTGGAGGCATTACCCAGCATATCGGAGCCTATACGATTGAGCATAACGGCAAGCAGATTACGTTTATTGACACCCCGGGTCATGCGGCTTTTAGTCATATGCGTGAGCGCGGTGCGCAGGTAACCGATATTATTATTATTGTGGTTGCTGCCGATGACGGCGTTAAGCCGCAAACCCTTGAGGTGATTAAGCTGGCAAAAGAATCGGGTGCACCGGTGATTATTGCTCTGAATAAAATGGATAAAGAGGGTGCAAACCCGGATGTTGTGAAAGGTCAAATGGCGGAACATGGCATGACTCCGGTTGATTGGGGCGGAGATACGGAGTTTATACCACTCTCAGCTAAAACCGGTACGGGCATTGATGATCTGCTTGAAAATATTTTGGTTCAGGCAGAGATCTTGGAGTTACGTGCCAATCCGGATGTTCTGGCGAAGTCAGTTGTGGTCGAGAGTTCACTGGAAAAAGGTCGCGGTCCTGTGGCGACGGTGATTGTACAAAACGGCACTTTGCATGTGGGTGACAATATTGTCTGTGGTGCCTCTTACGGGCGGGTACGGGCGTTGCTTAACGCTCAAAAACAACAGATTAAACACATTGGTCCAAGTGAAACGGCCGTGGTTGTCGGTCTTAATGAAGTCCCCCCTTCAGGAGAAATTATGATGGCGATGCCAAGTGACAAAGAGGCACGGGAATTCGCTCAAAAACGCTATGAGTACGAGCGACACAGAGAGCTGTCTCGTAGTACGAAATCAACATTTGACGATTTAACGAACATGATTGCCGAAGGCAAGCTTAAAACACTTAAAATCGTACTTAAAACTGATGTTCACGGATCACTTGAGGCAATTAAGTCTTCACTGGCGGCATTACGAAATGAAGAG
Organism: Sulfurimonas sp.; assembly: GCA_003978475.1. GTDB lineage: Bacteria > Campylobacterota > Campylobacteria > Campylobacterales > Sulfurimonadaceae > QNZR01. The sequence continues at coordinate 2,712 of QNZR01000100.1, read as the reverse complement.
GTCAAAGTCGAAGTCATCTCTTCAGGTGTCGGGGGTATTACCGAAAATGATGTCGCGCTGGTTAATAATTCGGAAAACTGCGCACTTATCGGATTTAATGTACGACCGACCGGTAGCGTCAAAGCAGTTGCCAAGCAGATGGGGGTCGAAATTCATACCTATACCATCATTTACCAGCTGATTGATGATATTACCAATATGCTTACGGGAATGATGAGTACCAAGTATACAGAAGAGCATTCCGGTCAGGCTGATGTCCGTGATGTCTTTAAAATTCCAAAAGGTGTGGTTGCCGGCTGTGTTGTGGTTGACGGCAAGCTAACTCGCGGTGGATTGGTTCGGGTTATTCGTGAGGGCGTAGTCATTCATGAAGGTGAGCTGAACTCACTTAAACGATTTAAAGATGATGTCAAAGAAGTCGGTAACGGCTATGAGTGTGGTGTGGTCATTAACGGGTATGACGATGTACAGCCTGGAGATGTGATTGAAACCTTCGTTAAAGTTGAGCAAAAAGTTAGTCTGTGACGCCGGCAGAAATTAAAATCAAGCGCACTGACGCTATTTTAGCTGAATTGATTCCTGAAGCGCTCTCCTCGCTCAATGACGCACGATTGCGTGAACTCGATGTTATAGAAGTACGTTGTTCTCGGGGGAAAAGTGATGCCAAGGTGTATTTGGATCCGCACCATTACAGTGAAGAGGAGCGCCGTATTTTTTTAAAGCAGATACGCAAAGCGCGTCCTATTATTGAAGATTATTGCATGAAAGACCAGGGATGGTTTCGTTCACCGACATTAGAGTTTGTTTTTGACGACCATTTTCAAAAAACTCAGCAGATCGAGGAGCTCTTTAAGAAGATCTCTAAAGAGCGACACGGCAAAGGAACATCCGATGAGTCTTGAACACGACATTAAAAATATGGTGGAATCGATAGGATTAACGCTGTATGATACGGCTATTGTGACCGAAAACGATGAAACTATCTATCGGGTTAATGTGACCGCAGAAGGGGGTGTGAGTTTGGAGCAGTGTGTCGAAGCTACGAAACTGCTCTCCCCTTTGCTTGATGTGACCCCTCCAATTGCTACGGAATACCGTTTGGAAGTCGGCAGCCCTGGAATTGAGCGAAAGTTGAAGACGTTGCATCACTTTGAACATTCTGTTGGTGAGTATGTTAAAATAACGACCGTCGATAAACTGAAAATTCGCGGTAAACTTTTAGGAGTTCAAGCACAGATGATTACGATTGATGATACCATTTCCATGCTAGAAGTCAGTATTGCATTTTCTGAGGTGAGTAAAGCCAGTACCTTTTTTGAGTGGTAGTACAATGTCCGATGAATTTTTTATGCGTCTTGCCATTACTGAAGCATGGAAATATCAGGGGCTAACCTACCCGAATCCGGCAGTCGGTGCCGTGGTTGTCACGCAAGAGGGTGCCATACTCGCTATTGCCGCACACCAAAGAGCGGCGGAGGCACATGCTGAAGTTCTGGCACTTAAAGAGGCCTATAAAGTACTTAGCGGTGATACCGCAATTGAAACATGTTATGACGCCAAAGCGATTCACCATTATTTACATCTCCATGCTAAAGAACTTTTTCACCACTGCACCTTGTACACGACGCTGGAGCCGTGCAATCATGAGGGTAAAACACCTTCATGTGCCCATCTGATACAATCGCTCTCTTTAGAACGTGTCATTATCGGTACGTTGGATACCCATGCCGTAGCTTCTGGCGGAGCCAGGCATCTGCCGGCCAGTATTGGGATATGTGAAGATGCCTGTGAAGCGCTGCTGCTCCCTTTTAAAGCATGGCAGCAGCGGCAATGTGTAGTGTTTAAGTGGGCTCAAAGACTCAGTGGTACGATTGATTGTGGTACAATCAGCTCTTTGGAGTCACGCCGTTATGTGCATGCCATGAGAGATGTCTGTGATTTGTTGGTCATTGGTGGTCATACTGTCAGAGAAGACCGTCCGACTCTTGACAGCCGTCTGGTGAAAGGAAAGGCTCCTGATATTCTGATCTATTCACATCATCAAGAGTTTGATCAAAGCATACCGCTTTTTCAGGTTCAAGGAAGAGAGGTCTTTATTGACAATACCTTGAGCCGTTTGGCAAGTTACAAGAACATCATTATCGAAGGCGGTCCGGCGCTGTTTCGGGAGACGCAGTCACTTGTGACCTGTTATGTCAGTTTTACGGCACCTTCAAGCGGCGGTACCGTACCTTTTGCAAGCGAACACGTTAATTTTGAATTTTTACATGTAGCGCCGAGCGGTCATGATATTACGATATGGTTAAGGAAAAAAAATGAGTGAAAAACAGGAAAAAATTGTATCAATGTTTGATGATATTGCACCGACCTATGACGTTGCCAACCGTGTTATGAGCATGGGAGTCGATAAAAAATGGCGGCGTAAAGCATGCCACAAAGCATTTGAGTTTTACAATCATGAGACCATCGAGAGTATTGTCGATGTTGCCTGCGGTACCGGTGATATGATGGGACATTGGCAGCAGCAGGCACGCGAGGCCGAGATTGCCATTGGGCAGATTTACGGTGTCGATCCTTCCGAGGGCATGGTGGCGGTGGCTCGTGAAAAATTTCCGGATTTTGAGTTCTGTATTGCACAGGCGACGGAATTGCCGCAAGAAGCGGGAGAGGCTGATTTTATCAGTATTACGTACGGCATTCGCAATGTTGTAG
>QNZR01000056.1 GCA_003978475.1 Sulfurimonas sp. | reverse complement strand
GAAAAAAGTTCTTCTGATTAACAAAGCGTCCCCGTGGGATTGCAATACCTACTATGCCCAGGGCGGTATTACGACGGCTTATGACCATGACGATATTGCACTGCATGTCAGCGATACGCTGGGTGCGGGTGCGGGTATCTGCTCGAAAGAGGCAGTGGAGGTGATGAGTCGGGAGAGTCTGGGGATTATTGATGATCTGATGGAACGGGGTTTTGAGTTTGACAAAGCCGATGACGGCACATTGCTGTACACGAAAGAAGCGGCACACTCGCGTGATCGTATTTTACATGCCGGTGGCGACGCTACCGGGCGGTATCTGCACTATTTTTTATTGCAGCAAAATCCGCATCCCATGCTCTGTGATGCCAAGGTATTCGATATTTTGATAGAAAACGGACGTTGTTGCGGCGTCGTGGTCCGGCATGACCATCAGGTGAAAGTGATTGAAGCGGCACATGTCATTATTGCCAGCGGTGGCGTAGGCTCACTGTATGCGTTTCACACCAATGCGCGCAGTATTAGCGGCGATATTCACGGTATCTGTGTCGAAAAGGGTATTGCACTGGAAAATATGGAGATGATGCAGTTCCATCCGACGGTCTATGTGGGCAACAAGTCGGTTCAAAAGCAGCTTTTAACCGAAGCACTGCGCGGTGAGGGGGCACATATTGTCGATGAAAACGGCTACCGATTTGCTTTTGAGTACGATGACAACGGTGAATTGGCACCGCGCGACATTGTTAGTCGTGCCATCTATGACTACATGCAGCGTACGGGCAAACAGGCGTACTTGAGTTTCGATAATTTTGATGAGGTATATTTTACCAAACGCTTTCCCAATATCTGTGCGGCACTGCGCCTGTCGGGTTTTCATGTTCCCAAAGAAAAAGTACCGATCTCTCCGGCATTTCATTATGCTATCGGAGGCATTAAAACAACGCTTGAGGGTGAAGTCAAAGGTATCAGAGGTCTGTATGCTATTGGTGAAGCGGCATCCACCGGAGTACATGGTGCCAACAGGCTGGCTAGCAACTCATTGCTCGAAGGGTTGGTGTTTTCCAAGCGGGCGGCACATAAAATTGTCCGGAATTTTGAGCCTTATTGTGACAAACTGCCTAAAGTTGACGATTATATTCTGGCACTTCCCGAAGATAAAGCTAAAAAAGATAAATTACGTAGTATAATGTGGAAAAATGTTTCTATAGCTCGTACAACAGCAGGACTCACAGAAGCACAAGATGCCATAGAGCAGATGTTGTCCGATAATGTCGGCAGATTTTTAAAATTACGCTTATTGACGGCACGGGCCATAGTTGAAGCGGCACTACAGCGCGAGACGTCCATAGGCGTACACTACATCAAAGAGGAGAAGGAATGTTGAAACTATTTATGCTGATGGGTGTCAGTATAGCGGCACTGGCCAGTGGAGGTGAAGCCGCATCGGAGGCGGTACCGGACTTAACCATGACATGGGTCGGTTTTGCTTCGATTATTATTTTTGTAGTCGGATACTACTTTGTGGCTATGGAAGAAAAGTACCATATGGACAAAGCCAAACCGGCACTGTTGACAGGAACCTTTTTATTTATTTTAATTGGGCTGTACTATGCGATTAACGGGCTGAATATGGATATGGTACATACCCAGGTTGAGCATCTGATTTTAGAGATTGCCGAGATCTTCTTTTTCCTGTTTGTTGCAATGACCTATATTGAGTCCATGATTCACATGGGCGTGTTTGATCGTCTGAAATACAATCTGGTCTCTAAGGGGTACAGTTATAAAAAACTCTTTTGGGTTACCGGGCTTTTGGCATTTTTTATCTCTCCGATTGCCGATAACCTCACAACGGCATTGATTCTTTCTACCGTACTTATTACCATTACTAAAACCAAACGTTCGTTTTTGGTTCCCGGAGCCATCAATATTGTTGTAGCCGCTAACGCCGGCGGTGCGTGGAGTCCTTTTGGTGATATTACGACACTGATGGCATGGACGGCAGGCAAAGGAACTTTTTCAGATTTTCTGTTTCTCTTTCCGTCATCAATTTTGGGTTTTTTGGTCACCGCATTTTTGTTGAGTAAAGTGGTGCCCGAGGGAGAACCCGACTTTGATCCTTCAACCGAGAAGAAGCCGGCAATGATGCCCGGAGCCAATGTCGTCATTGGTTTGGGTGCTTTTACGATCTTTTGTGCCGTAGTGTCACATCAGGTATTGCATCTTCCGGCAATGTGGGGCATGATGTTTGGTCTGTCGTTACTTAAAATTTATAGTTATCGTCTTAAGCGGGTACATAAAAGTGAATTTGACGTATTTCACTCCATGGCAAAAATTGAAAACAATACCCTGATGTTTTTCTTTGGAATTTTAGCCGCGGTAGGAGCATTGTACTTTTTGGGCTGGCTGGCACTGGCATCGGTGGTGTATCATCCCGATGTACTCGGTCCGACCTTCTCAAATATTTGTGTCGGGTTTCTCTCAGCCATTGTCGATAACGTTCCGGTCATGTCCGCCGTACTAAAAGCCAATCCCGATATGGACTTGGCTCAATGGATGCTGGTCACGCTTACTGCCGGTGTCGGTGGGTCGCTTATTAGTTTTGGTAGCGCTGCGGGTGTCGGTGTTATGGGCAAACTCCCGGGTATTTATACTTTCGGTTCGCATATGAAATATGCCTGGATGATTTTAATCGGTTATTTTGTTTCCGTTTTTATATGGTATCTTCAGTATGAAGTATTGGGACTCTATATTCCTTAATTGGGTGAGTTATATCCAAACTTAATTTATTTTGATGTACCCTTTCACTAACGAAAGGGTACGACCCTCTCCATGTGTTTCAATTTTGACTATAAGGAATACCCAGATGAAAGATGTCAGCATCATCGTCCTTGATTTCGGTTCACAATATACCCAGCTGATTGCACGGCGATTACGCGAGGAACGTGTTTATTGTGAAATTCTTCCCTATTATACGACCGTAGAAGCCATTGTGGCCAGGAATCCTCAGGGCATTATTTTAAGTGGCGGTCCTTCGTCGGTGTACCATAAGGATGCCTATGAGGTCGATCGGGGTATTTACGATCTGGGGCTTCCTGTTTTGGGGATCTGTTACGGTATGCAGCGTATTGCTGTTGATTTTGGCGGTTCGGTCATACGCTCCAACCATCATGAGTACGGTAAAGCGGAACTGGCAATTAACCAGGAACACGGCGAGTGCTCACCGTTGTTCAAAGGGTGTGATGACGGTCGTATTGTCTGGATGAGTCACAGCGATCGTGTCGATGAGCTGCCACAGGGCTTTAAGCCGATTGCCCATTCCGACAACTCTGCGTATGCCGCTATTGCCAACGAGGAAAAACGGGTCTATGCCATGCAGTATCACCCCGAGGTGCAGCACTCCGAAGAGGGCTATTTAATGCTGCGCAATTTTGCCCGTCATATTTGCGGTGTGACGGAAAAATGGAAGATGGAGCATTTTGTCAAAGAACAGATTGCAAAAATTCGTGAGCAAGTCGGTGATGCCAAAGTGCTGTGTGGGCTCAGCGGAGGGGTGGACTCTTCGGTAACGGCAGCCATTTTGTATGAAGCCATCGGTGATCAGCTCATCCCGGTTTTTGTCGATAACGGGCTCTTGCGAAAAGGAGAACGCGAACAGGTTGAAGAGGTCTTTAGAATTAACTTGAAAGTACCGTTGATTACCGTGGATGCCGTCGATAACTTTTTGGGAAAACTCAGCGGTATCAGTGATCCCGAGCAAAAGCGCAAAATTATCGGACATACTTTTATTGAGGAGTTTGAAAAAGAGGCTAAAAAACATGACGGCATTAAATTTTTAGCCCAGGGAACACTCTATCCCGATGTGATTGAGTCGATTTCAGTGAACGGTCCTTCCGAAGTGATTAAATCGCATCATAATGTCGGCGGCCTACCCGACTGGATGGATTTTGAACTCATTGAGCCGCTGCGAGAACTTTTTAAAGACGAGGTTCGTAAAGTCGGGTTGGAGTTGGGGTTGCCCGAGGGAATGATCAATCGTCATCCGTTTCCCGGACCGGGTCTGGCCATTCGAATTATGGGTGATGTCAATCCCGACGATCTGACACTGTTGCGTGAGGCCGATGTGATTTTGCTTGATGAGCTCAAAGCCAGTGGCTATTATGCTAAAACATGGCAGGCATTTGCCGTACTGCTTAATGTGAAATCGGTGGGGGTCATGGGAGATAACCGTACGTATGACAATACCGTATGTATTCGGGTCGTTGAAGCGGTGGATGGCATGACAGCGACGTTTGCACATCTGCCTCATAACCTTTTGGAGCGTATCAGCCGCCGTATTATCAACGAGGTAGACGGCATTAACCGCGTGGTTTATGATATTAGCTCCAAACCACCCGCTACGATAGAGTGGGAGTAGAAATTACATGTAAATTGACATGTAGTTTCCATAATGATGGCACGTCCAATCTATCTTTTCTCAAAAACCTTCAATGCCGAAGTGACGCATGTACCGATTTTATTGACGGAATTTTTTCAGCCGCGTATTGACTATTCGCGGTATGATGCTATTGTACTCACCTCAAAACAGGCCGTTACGGCACTTGAAAAGATCAGTCATGACTGGGTGCGCCTCCCGGTACTGAGTATTGCCGATGCTACTGCCAAACAGGCACGTGATGCCGGTGCAACGGTTTTGGAACATGGTGGAGGTTACGGGGATTCGTTAGCTGAGATTATTCGTAACGGCTATCCGCAATGGCGCTGGCTATATCCCCGTCCTGAAGTGGTGGCTTCGGACTTTGCCGAGCGTGTTGCAGCAGCGGGAGTCAGTATGGAGGGCGTTATTGTCTATAAAACGACATGTAATGCCGATGTTGCCGCTTTGGAGCTTGACGATGATGCCATACTGATTTTTACGTCACCGCTGACGGTGGCATGTTTTTTGCAACAACATCAATTGCATCCCTCGCATACCGTCATTGCTATTGGTGCGACAACCGCATCGGCACTGCCCGATACGGTAGCGATCCTTATGCCGCAAAAGCCATCGGTACAGGGGTGTGTTGATTTGGCAAAAACCCTTTGACTCTTCGATGAAGTTAAGAACTCTTTTAAGTAAAAACCTGCTATAATTTTACCAGTCTGAGTAGTGCGATTACTCGCAAAACAGGGGGTTCTACATATTCATTCAGTGAATTACGTAGTCATCTTTGTGTGTCGGCGATCTTGCTTGAGGCTTCGGTTGAGAGATTGCCGCCTAATGAGGTGCTCGCTTCGCTATTTTCGGCTTTGAGAACCAAAGCAACATGCGGAACGGCTACTCGGGCTAACTCATCTAAAGTATTGATACAAGATAGGCGTTTTGTATGAATACTTTGGGGCACCTCAAAAACCTTAAACAATCACGGAGTGTTTTATATGAATATTATGATCATGGGAAGCGGTGGACGCGAATACTCAATGGGTCGTATGCTCTCACAAGAGCATCGTGTCGAGCAGCTTTATTTTGCCCCGGGAAACGGTGCAACGTCATCATTGGGCGAGAATGTCGCCATTGACGATTATGAGGCACTGGCGGATTTTGCCCGGAATAAGGACATTGACTTAACCATTGTCGGTCCCGAAGCTCCGTTGGTCGATGGTGTGGTTGATATTTTTAAAGCACGGGGATTGCATATTTTCGGTCCCTCCAAAGCAGCAGCGCGGCTTGAGGGCTCTAAAGTCTATATGAAAAATTTTCTGGCCAAATACGATATTCCGACCGCACGCTATATGGAGACCGATCATATTGATGAGGCATTTGCGTTTATCCGGACGCTTCCGACGCCGGTTGTGGTTAAAGCCGATGGTCTGTGTGCGGGCAAGGGCGTTATTATTGCCCAGAGTCATGATGAAGCCAAGCAGGCGGTATCGCAGATGTTAAGCGGTAAGTCATTCGGCGATGCCGGTAAAAAAGTGGTTATTGAGGAGTTTTTAGACGGGTATGAGCTTTCCATGTTTGCCATTTGTGACGGCAAAGACTATATTTTGTTGCCCGCAGCACAGGATCATAAGCGCCTGTTAGATAACGATGAAGGACCAAACACCGGCGGTATGGGAGCGTATGCACCGACGCCTTTGGTTAATGACGCTATTTATGAGAAGGTTAAAACGCGGATTATCCGTCCGACACTTGAGGGTATGCAAGCAGAAGGTACCCCGTTTGAGGGCGTGCTGTTTATTGGTTTGATGGTTGTTGAGGGTGAGCCGATAACGCTGGAGTTCAACGTACGTTTTGGTGACCCGGAGTGTGAGGTACTGATGCCGTTGATGAAAAGCCCGGTATCGGAACTTTTTTACAAAGCGGCTACCGGCGATCTGAGTAATTTACATGTAGAATTTAAAAAGCAGTACGGTGTCGGTGTAGTGATGGCAAGCCGCGACTACCCCTATAGCAGCACGGAACCTGCCGAAATTATTGTCGATGAGATTGTTCATGAGGAGGTGTCGGAGCATGCACATATTGCTTATGCCGGGGTGCGTGAAGAGGACGGAACGCTCTATGCAACCGGCGGACGGGTGTTGGTCTGTGTCGGTTTGGGTAATTCTATTAACGAAGCACGTGAGCGTGCCTACATGCTTTGTGGACAGGTACATTTTGCCGGTAAAAAAATACGTACCGATATTGCCTATCAGGCACTGGCGGAGGCATAAATGACAGAAGAAGAGATTCAGGAGAACCTTCAGCGCGAAGCGCTGGTTATAGCCCCCATTCCCAAGCGGGCTTTTGCCATGTTTATTGATGAGGCGCTGCTTTCGATGTTGCTTATTGTCATCTTGTGGGATGCCTTCACTTCAGCGGCCAGTGTTGAAGATGTGATTCGTCTTACGAATGCCTTTGTACTGGAATTTATGGCAATGAAGATTGTCTACCAGACTTTTTTTGTCATGCAGTATGGAGCGACGCTGGGAAAAATCCTCATGAAAATTCGGGTAGTCGAGATCAAAACACTGAACACACCGGGATTTTTAAGTGCGTTTAATCGGGGCGTGTTCAGAATTATTAGCGAGATGTTTCTCTATTTGGGATTTTTATGGGGGACGATGAATCCGCTGCGTCAAACCTGGCACGATAAAACGGCACGGACACTGGTTGTTAATGCATAAACTTGCGCTGCTTCTACTTTGGGTCGCCGGGACACTTTCCGCGGCACAGAATGTAGAGGTATTTGCAACAGATATAGAGAGCAATGCGACACATATTAGTGCCGACCATGATGTGGTCGTTCTCTATGGAGATCAGTATCTCAGTGCCAATAAAATCAGTTACGATCGCCATACGTCGGTGTTGGAGCTTTTTGGCAATATTACGGTTTTAAAAGGGGCATCCTATCATATTATCGGGGAGTACGCCCGTCTGGTTTTGAATGACGATGACAGAGTGTTTGAACCGTTTTATCTTCTGGAGAAAGAGCAGGACGTCTGGATGAGTACGCAAAAGGCATGCTCTAAAAAAAATCTCATTAATCTGGAAGAGGGCATGGTTTCGGGATGTGACCCGACCAATCCGCTGTGGCGGCTGCGTTTTAGCAGTGCGCAGTTTAACGAAACGACCAAATGGATGGATATCTACAATGTCTCATTGATGCTGTATGATGTTCCGGTCTTTTATTTTCCCTATTTTGGGTATTCCCTTGATTTTAAACGACGTACGGGGCTGCTCTCACCGGTCTTTGGTCTGCCTACGAGTAATGAAGGTTTTTTTTATCAGCAGCCCATCTATATTGCGACCGACAACTCCTGGGACATAGAGTTGTCTCCCCAGATTCGTACGCGACGCGGAGCCGGTTTGTACGCCACCTTGCGTTTTGTCGATACCAAAGTCTCAAAAGGGGAGTTGACAACAGGATATTTTAGAGAGAAGTCCAGTTATTTTGAATCGTATGACCTGGTAAACCGCGAGCATTACGGATTTAATTTTAACTATATTAATTACAATCCTCTTAAAGAGTGGCTGGGGTACACTTTGGCCGGACAATCGGGGTTGTTTGCCGATATGACATGGATGAATGATATTGACTACCTGAATCTCAAAGGTAATGACGAGATTAAAAATACCACACCAAATCAAATTTATTCCCGAATTAATGCGTTTTACAATAACGAACAGGACTACTACGGAATCTATTTCAAATATTTTCTCGATTTAAGCAGGAAAAACAATGATGAGACCATTCAAAGTCTTCCGGTATTTCAATATCATCATTATCTGGACGCACTTTTTAAAGAGTATCTGTTTTACAGTGTCGATGCCACGGCAACGAACCTGTTTCGTAAGTCAGGAAAGAATGCATTTCAAAGTGAACTGAATGTTCCCGTGACCCTGCGGCACTCCTTTTTTAATGACTATCTTGAGCTTAGCTATACCATGCAGCTGCACGGCAGACATATTTTCTTTAGTGGTGAAGATGTCATTCCCGATCCCAATAATCATTACAATAACGGTATTTTTGCACGAAATTACTATATATTTGACATGGAGAGCTCTTTGGCAAAGCGGTATGAGACATTCTCACATGTGATGACTTTTAATGCATCCTATGTTAATGGCGGCAGCGACTATAAGAGTGGCTACTATGAAGAGTCCGAGGAGATCTGCAGCCGGAACTATATTTACGGCAACCCGCTGTGCGACTATTACGATATTGTCGATATTGAAGATGCTGCCGAAGTGGCGGTGACACAGTTTCTTTTTGACAGTACCGGCCAACAGATACTCTATCATAAACTGTCACAAAAGATTACCAATGAACTTAACAGTGATGCTTTGGGGGAGTTGGAAAATGAGCTGGATCTACAGTTGAGCGATACCGTTTCATACTATAATGATACACTTTACAATCATGATTTAACACGTATTACCAAGTTTCTTAATGCATTACGATATAATGGCGATACCATCGTATTTGATATGACGCATCTGTATGAGAATTATGGTGAAGCGACGCTGACACGAAGCAGCTATATCATTGCTGATGTCGCATATCAGTACAATAAGTATTATCAATATTTTGCCAAAGTGGCGTTTGATATTGAAAATGCCGTCAAAAAAAATATGGAGCTGGGGTTCATCTACTCCAAGCGGTGTTGGGATTTTGGAATTCGGTATGTAGAGAATAATCGACCGACCCTAACCAATAATGCCGCCGCATCGGAATTTGATAAATATGTCTATATTACCATTTCACTAAAACCGATTGGCGGCACCGATATTAAAGCATGGCAATTTTAAAATGAGAGATGTATGAGAGGGTTAAACGGATGAAACTTGAAGCAAAAATCGGTCTTTTTGTGATTTTGGGTCTGGTAGCGCTTTTTATGTTATCGACTCAGGTGAGTAAATTGGGATCTTTTGAGCAAAAAGGGTATGAGATTAGCGCCTATTTGGATGATGCGACGGGACTGGAACTTCAAAGTAAAGTCACCATGAACGGTGTTGCCATCGGTGAAGTCTCCAAAATTTACATTGACGGGCGACGGGTACGGCTGGTTTTGAGTATTCAGCCGCAGGTGCGTATTCCCAAAGATTCTCTTATTGTGGTCTCTCAAGAGAGTGTTTTGGGTGCTAAAAACATCAATATCCTAGCCGGTGAGAGCAAGGAAAACATTGAGGAAAACGGTGTGCTGAAGCACTCCAAGCAGTATGCCGCTTTTGATGAAACCAGCGACAGCGTCAATGCGGCTGCGAGTGAGCTGCAGCTGCTGCTTAAAGATTTTAGAAACGTACTGGACAAGCAGCGTCAAGAAGAGATTAAAGAGATGATCGGTGCTTTTAAAGATGTGGGCGTCAATCTGGATACCATCGTACTTGAAAACCGTGCGGCACTGAAAGCCGCCATTGAAAATATGCGGGATATGGGAGCCGGATTTTCGCAAACAGCTACTACCGTCAATAAAGATCTGCCACAGATTATGGCACGTCTGGATTCACTCACGGCGCGGCTGGACAGTATTGCCTTAATGCTCGATAACAAGCTGCCTGTAGCCATGGATAAATTTATTGCCATTGAAAACAACGTATCGGGTCTGATCGATGAAAACCGCCAATCGCTCAAAAACACTCTGGTGTCGGCAGACAGTTTTTTCAGCAGTGGAGAGAATGCCTTCTCCAAGGTGGACTCTATTCTTGCCAATTTTACGGTGAGCGAACTGCAAGTCGCCGCCAGAGCGGACTATATGATCAATGACTCGGCAATGAAGACCACCGCGGGTATTATCTACCTTCCCAATCCGGAAACGTACTACATGCTCGATATGATCTCTACCGATGATTACAGTAACGTCGGAGAGCTTCCCAAGGTGCATGACAAAAGCGAAACGTATGTTTCGGCACAATACGGAAAGCGTTTTGACAATCTGCTTTTGCGGGCGGGAGTGATTGAGTCTCAAGGAGGTTTCGGTATTGACTATTTTGCTAACAATGACGCGTGGAAGATCTCATTCGATGCGTATGATTTCAATGCTGTTAACGATGTCCGCGGTACCAATGCACACTATAGAATCGGTGTGAAGTATCGTATGTTGAAACATCTTGAGTTATTCGGCGGATGGGATAATATTGCCAATTCAGAGTCACAGACCTTCTATTTTGGTGTTGGTATGCGTTTTATTGACAATAATCTCAAATATGTACTTGGCAGTGCATCCGGTCTGAAGTAGCGGGAGGAGGTACCTACAATGGAGTGTCAAAAAGGAATTTTTAGCGATCGTACCGATGCGGCAACGCAGCTTCTGGAGTTTTTACCTGTTGAGAAGATGCGTAGTGAAGCATGGCGGTTGATTGCGCTCTCTTTCGGCGGTTTGGAGATTGCCGAACACTTTGCCAAACGTCTGCATCTTCAAGCCGATATTTTGTTCAGTGAGCCGGTATGTGCTCCGCTTAACGACGAGTGTGAGATTGCCCGGGTGAGTGAAACTGAAGAGATGGTAATTCATGAGGCTCTGTGCCAGGCGTTTAATATTGGTCTGGATTTTGTTTATGGCGAAGCGCACCGAAAGCATGAAGAGCAGATTTTAAATGCGGTGTACCAATATCGCAAAGGACGACCGTTTCCGTCGTTACATGCCGAAGTGGTTGTCTTAATCGATGATGGCAGCGAGACCGGATTGAACTTTTTAACCGGCGTCAAAACCATTTTAGCCATGAAGCCCAAGGCGGTCTATGTGATTGCCCCGATTTTACCGCATGAAGTGCTGGAGTCGCTGGACCCCCTGGTCGATCATATCTACTATTTGCATGATGTGAAAGATTATGTGGCAACAACAGCATATTACAAAAATTTCGAACCTCTAAGCAGCGAGCGTGTCGAACTTATATTAGGAGAGAGTAGTGACATACAATGAAGTGATTGAATTAGAAAACAAGGTTGAGCATTATGCGTTTAATCAGGTAGCCAGACAGGCCAACGGCACGGTATGGCTCAAAAGCGGCAACGCCGTTGTTTTAGCGACCGTAGTTATTGATGAGACTGATTTTGTCTCCGAAGAGTTTTTACCGCTTACGGTGCAGTATATTGAAAAAACCTATGCCGTTGGAAAATTTCCGGGAGGTTTTTTCAAGCGTGAGACCAAGCCGAGCGATTTTGAGACACTGACATCACGCATTATTGACCGTTCGCTGCGTCCGCTATTTCCTAAAGGTTTTGCCAATCCGCTGCAAATTACCATTATGGTACTTAGTGCCGATGACAATGCGGACCTTCAGGTTCTGGCACTCAATGCAGCCTCGGCCGCGCTATGGGTTTCCGATATTGACATCAACACGTCCGTAAGTGCGGTACGCATAGGAAAAATCGGTGATGAGGTGGTGCTTAATCCAACCATGCAACAGCTTGAAGAGAGTACGCTAGACCTGTATGTCTCCGGAAGCAAAGAGGATCTGTTGATGATAGAGATGCGCTCTTTGGGTTCAGAAGAGGTGCAGATGCTTGATCTGCCGATGATGGACCCCATGATTGATCCGACACTTTCAGCAGAGATGGTAAGCGAGCATCACTGCAATGCACTTTCAGAAGAGGAGCTTTTAACCTTGCTCTCACGCGCGAAGGACTATCTGAAAGATGCCAATACACGCTATGAAACATGTTTCGATACGTACTCCAAGCCATGCATGCCTCTGGTATGTCTGGATGTCAGTGCGGCGGAAGAGATGATAGCATATTTACATGTAAATCATTTGGATGCTATTAAAGATGCTATTGGCGAGATGGCACGAACGGAGCGTTCTACAGCCCTTAAACGGTTGCGAAAAGAGATTTTGGGTGTGAATGTCTCTTGGGATGAAAAAGAGCTGAAGCGTGCTATTGAGCAGGTGAAGCAACAGGTGGTTCGCTCTCAAATTTTAGACGAGAATCGTAGAGCGGACGGACGAACGGCCACTGATATTCGTCCTATTCGTATTGACACCAATGTCTTGCCTTCCGCACATGCCTCGGCACTGTTTACGCGAGGGCAGACCCAGGCGCTGGTCGTATTGACGATTGGAGGCTCCAAAGATGCTCAGATGTTTGAAAAGCTGACCGATGAAGGAACGCAAAATGAGACCTTTATGGTGCACTATAACTTTCCGGGTTTTTCTGTAGGAGAGCCCTCTCCGGTAGGTCCGCCGCGCCGCCGGGAGCTGGGACACGGCAATTTGGCAAAGCGGGCACTTGAGCCCTCTTTAATTCCTTCAGATAAAACGCTTCGTCTGGTTTCGGAAATTATGGAGTCCAACGGTTCCTCGTCCATGGCGACGGTGTGCGGCGGCTATATGGCGTTGCGTGCGGGCGATATTGCGATGAGTGATGTCATTGCCGGTGTGGCGATGGGGATGGTCAGTGAGGACGATCGCTATGCCATTTTAAGCGATATTACCGGACTTGAAGACCATGACGGTGACCTGGACTGTAAAGTCAGCGGCTCCAAAGAGGGTATTACAGCGCTTCAGATGGATATTAAGCTTGGCGGTATCAGTTTGGAGATACTGCAACAAACACTCCAGCAGGCCAAAGCGGCACGTTCGCATATTATTGACATTATGCTTGAGGCCGAAGAGCGTATTGAGCTGAACGAAGAGAGCCTGCCCAGCAGTGATTTTTTCCATATTGACCCGGATTTTGTAGGCGATATTATTGGTCAGGCGGGTAAAACCATTCGTGAGATTATTGAGATGTTTGAAGTCGCTATTGATATTGACAAAAAACAGGGACATGTCAAAGTGACCGGAAAAAATAAAAAAGGGGTTCAGGGTGCACGTGAGCACATAGAGAAGATCATTAACAGCGCTCCTGAAAAAATCCAGTACCAAGTCGGTGACGAGGTTGAAGGAAAAGTGAAAAAGATTGTTGATTTCGGTGCTTTCATTGAACTGCCCGGAGGTACGGACGGACTGCTGCATATCTCTAAAATTTCCAATGAGCGGGTCAGCAAGGTCAGTGATGTTTTGAGTGAGGGCGACACTATTAAAGTCAAAATCATTGAATTTAAAGGTAACAAGATTAGTTTAGACCGCGCATAAGCCATTTTTTAGTACAGAGTGCCTATAATGCCGCTATCAAAGTGATAAGTAGGGAAACAGGCGGCATTTATGTCTCTGTTGGCATATTGGTTACCGGTATGTTTACGCTATCCGAACGGACTTTGCAACAATATTTTTGGAGATTCAAATGAAAAAAATTCTTTTCTTAATGGTGGCTCTTACTGCTGCTGCATTCGCTGCTGAAGCAGAAGTGGCCAACCAAACGCTTAAAGCGTATTCTATGATTGCCGCGGGTGTCGGTCTTGGTCTTGCGGCACTTGGTGGTGCTATTGGTATGGGTCATACGGCTGCAGCTACCATTGCCGGTACGGCACGCAACCCGGGTCTTGGCGGTAAGTTGATGACAACCATGTTCATTGCACTGGCAATGATTGAAGCGCAGGTTATCTATACTCTGGTTATTGCACTTATTGCTCTTTATGCTAACCCTTACTTAGGATAGTCTAAAGATCCTCTTCGTCGGCTTCGGCTGACACACTCGTTTTATGCATCTGTGGTGGAAGTGGTAGACACGCACGCTTGAGGGGCGTGTGGCGCAAGCCGTGCTGGTTCAAGTCCAGTCAGATGCACCATCTTCAGCACTTTTAAAATCTTTTTTTATCAAAATTCAAAACACAATAAAAAATAGCTACTCTTCCCGGTTGTTTTTGCTTTTTGACGCAGTCTATAGTCATCTACCTTATGCTTGATAATATAACGTTCCCAAACAAAATGAGGTTTGAGTG
>QNZR01000173.1 GCA_003978475.1 Sulfurimonas sp. | reverse complement strand
ACATCGAGGGCAATTTTTACCATGATGGTTAAGGGAATGGAGAGCAGCATACCGATTGGACCCAGCAGCCATCCCCAAAAGATCAATGATAAAAAGACCACTAACGTCGAAAGCCCCAACCCTTTTCCCATAATTTTGGGTTCAATAATAGAGCCGAAAATGATGTTGACAATCACATACCCTACGCCGACCAGTGCCGCCGTACCCACACCAAACTGTACCAGTGCCAACAGCACTGCGGGAATCGCGGCAATAATAGAGCCGATATTGGGAATAAAATTCAGCAAAAAGGCGACCAGACCCCAAAGAATGTAATAATCCACTCCCACCGCCATAAGCATCAGTGCAACAACCGTTCCCGTGACCATCGAAATGCCTGTTTTCAATACCATGTAATGCTTAATTTTATCGGCAATCTCCTGCATATGCAGCATACTCTCACGATCGGTAACGCGAAATTTATCCTGAAAATGCGACATCTCCAGTAACATAAAAATCACCATAAGAAGAATCATAAAGCTGTTGGTAATGATGGAACCGAAGTTCTTAAGCGTTCCGGCAATATATTTCATCGTCGTTTTCGGATCAAATGCCATAAAGAGCTCTTCATTGGGAAGATCGATACCAAAGCCCTCCAAAAAGAGAATCATCTCTTTCATGCTTTGTGAGAGTTTTGCCTCATAAACAGGCAGGTTATTGTTAAAATCCTGCACCGAATTACCCACTAGAGCCGTCACCATGCCCAACAAACCGACAAACACCAACATCACGGCAAAAATAGAGAGCCCATCAGGCAAGCCCCGTGCCTTTAGCCACTCAAACAGCGGTGCAAGAATAATTGCCAGAAATAACGAGAGCAAAAAAGGCATAATAATGACAGCGGCAAGTTTGATACCGGCAAGAACGATGACCACTGATGCCATGACAATAAACATATAACCGACACTTTTGCTGCTGTGCGCCATTGACTACTCCTGCACCTGCTTTTGATTGGTGATACTTTGTAGATAATTTGAAATATTCATTAGTGCTAATGTTACTAAAAAAATCATTAACCCGGGGAAAAAACTGACCCACCATGCAATATCCATTACCTCTTTGCCACCGCTTAAAATACTTCCCCAGCTCATTTGCGGTGCTACAATGCCCAGCCCCAGAAAACTCAATCCCGATTCTGAAAGAATGGCACCTCCCACGCCAAAAGTCACACTAACAAAAAAGATGGGTGCCAGCAGCGGGGTATAATATTTCAATAAAATGCGATACGTCGGCATCTTTGCAATACGTAAAATCTTGATGAAGGGTTTTTGGGTAATGGCAAAACTCTCCGAACGAATCAGTCGTGCCGTCGTCATCCAGCCGGTAATGGAGATAATGACAATCAGTACCCATACCGATGCATTCACATAGCTGACAAGTGCCAGAAGCAGGAAAAAGGTCGGAAAGGTTAAAAAGAGATCCACCAGTACAACAAACCCTTTATCGACCACACCCCTGAAGTAACCGGCGGTCGCACCAATCATCAGACCTGCAAATGACGCAATAAGGGCACTACCGACCCCAATACTCAACGAAACCTTGCCTCCTTCAATAATACGCGCGGCAATGTCACGTCCGAGTCGATCGGTGCCAAAGATGTGTTCGAGCGACGGTGCCAGAAGAATGGCATCTTTATTGAGTTCGTATGGGCTCACATGGTAGAGCCACTGACCGAAAAAAGAGCAAAAAAAGAGCAATGCAAGTATGACAATACTTGCGACGGGTAACTTCATTACTGCTTAATGCCTAAGAGTGTATTGAGCATCTGATCAACGGTAGTAATCACCTTAGAAGCCGCACCATAGGCTGTCTGGTATTTAATGAGATTGGTCAACTCTTCATCAAGGCTGACTTTGGAAATTGATTGATACTCTAACTCAATAGCATTAAATTGTGCAGTATAGGTATCATCAAGATGAATCATAGAGTTGGTAAAACTTCCGACGTCGGTCACCAAAGTATCATAATAGCCGTACAACGTGTCGTTGACATTTCTGTCGTTAGAGGCGAAGGTCATACTCTCAAACTGAAGCTGAATCATACTTAACGCCACACTGTTGTTACCGGTAACATTCTCCTGATACGGCGTAATACGACTCGGATCTGCTTTAAGTGCGGCATTCAAGGTAATCGTTTTAGCATTCTCACCATCAAAAAAACGACTCAAACCGGTCGCTCCGGCAAAGTTGGTACCGCTATTGATACCGCCGGAGGTACGATCTTGAAGCGAAAAACTGTAGCCCTCTTTTTCAAAGCGGGCATCGTTAAAACCAAAGCGGGCTCTGCCTGAGAGATTGTCATAGGTAAAAAGCAGAAAATCATCAATATCATTCGTTGCACTGTTGTCGCCATTATCGTCATTGTTGGCGGCTACTTGTGCGGTGATATCATCCATGGAAGTCGTCCCGTCAATCACAATCTCTCTGCGAGAGACTTCACTGCCTTGAGCATCATACACGATCAGATCAAAACTGCCCTCATTAACACCAAGCTCCGGATAGTTCCGTAATGCCGTCGCACCGTCAAGGTTGAGTTGATTGGACTCCATACCGGTCGTTGATGCACGAGCATAAACATTATTGACACCTTGAATCAGTCCTTTCGCAAATGCATCCAAATTATTGATGGTCTCCTGAAGCACTCCATTCAGCGGTTCTCCCGAGGCAACACTCAGATCTGATCCGCGCAACGCCATTAATGCGCCCAGCTTACCCCCTTGTATTGCCGATTCAAAAGGCATTTTGACGCCGTCTTGACGCTCATAATACAGATCATAATAACCAAGGGCATTGGTGGCGTTACTGCTGCTTATAGGGTGGTATGTCGCACCGTCGACAATATTGAAACCACCCACTTGAATGGTATAGGTACTGCTTCGTTCGGTTGCTTGCGAGTGAATCGCCATATTTGCCTCAATCTTGTTTTCATAGACGTTTGCCCCAATCAATTTTGAAAGCGACTTCTCTAACATATTGCGCTGGTCTCTAAGATCATTTGCATTGACAATACCGTCAGACTCCGCCATGTCAATAGCCCCATTGAGTTTCGCAATATCCGCAGCAATATTGTTCACTTCATCAATATAGGTTTTAACCTGATCATTCATGGTATTTTGCAGCTGATCAATACGATCACGCGTATAGTTAATATTTTGTGTTAAGGTTTTTGTCTCTTCGGCAAGCGCTACCTGAATGGCACTGCTATCGGGGTTATCTGCCAGAGTCTGCCACATAATAAAATAGTTTGTCAGATCGGTTTTGACACCAACCCCTTCAATATCGGGAAAATAGGTGGAGAGCTCTTCCATGGTGGAGCGCATCATCTTGGAGTATGCCTTGTCTTCTGAAGCACTGAGGTACCGGTCATACGTATAGGCATCAAAGACACGGGAAACTTCGGTAATCGAGACACCGTTTCCATACGATCCGGGAGAATGATCCAGTGGTGTGGCTGCCGCAGTGACAACGCGTTGGCGGGTATAGCCTTCGGTCTCTGCGTTGGCAATGTTATGGCTGATGGTTTTGACATTGGCCTGTGATGCATTAAGCCCGCTGTAGCCGATGTTGAGTGCATTAAACAAAGACATGCTAGACCCTTACTTTTAAAAAAGACGCGTTTTTGGAGGTTACCCGGTCATACCCCTCCATTTCAGTGGGAATAACCCGTTCTAAAAGCGTGTTGTAAAACGTGCCCACACTGAGCACCATTTTGGCATACTTTTTGTTAACATCACTTAGTTCTGCCAATCTGACTTTCAACTGTTGCAGTGATGCCTGTTCATCATCATTTAACAGTGTCGCCATATCGTGTTCGGGATGGGAGCACATCAATTTGGAAATTTCATGGTCAATCATCGCCTTGCGATGTTCAAAACTTTTAATTTTATCTTCTTTAAGACCAATACGTTCAAACTGACTCTCATGTTGTGCGACTTTGATATCTTCAATATCCTGTTGCGAAATGGCAATGAGATCATCAAGATCTTTTAGCGCACTTTGTAAATGAAAAGCAAGCATCATAAACTCCTTCACTACTGTTCTGATCATCAGATCAGAATCATTCATAAAATTTTTAAATTAATTCATCGGCTATTTTATTGGCTACCGCATCCAAATTAATTTTATAATCACCTTTTTCAATAGACGCTTGGAGCGCCTCTATTTTACTCGTCTCTTTTGGCTGTGAAATGGGTGCCACCTCCTCTTGTGCTCGAGGCTTCACATCACTGTTTTGATACGCATTGCGTACCGCAATATTATTTATATTATTTGAAACCATCTTATTTTCCTTTGACTCTAGTTCTAATGTTTATGATGTTCTATCTGTTACATCGACACTATAGCAAAAAACTTAAACTTTTGCACTCAAATATTCAAACAGCATTTCAGAAAAACCAAAACTCCCGGCACTGACCTTGGAAAGCTCATCACGATACATGGACTTGTAGATCGCGTTTCCGGGATCCTTTTGACTTGAAAAAATATCTTTATCATCTTTCATGGCATTATCAAGCAACATCTTGACAATGACTGCTTCAAAAGCATCGGTTTGTGCCTTAAGTGCCGCAGCATCCATCCCTTCTTGAGGGGTCGGTATCTTTGTCGAATGCAGTAATTGTGGGTTAATATGTACATTGGTCATTAGATAATCTCCAGATCGGCAGCAATGGCACCGGCACTTTTCATTGCCTGCAAAATGGCAATAATATCTTTAGGTGTTGCTCCCAGTTTTTTTAATGAACGCGTTACGTTAGCAACGGTTGTTGTTCCTTTTTTAGTGTACAGTTCACTTTCATTCACTCCCACCACCAGGTCTTCATCAATGCTCACACCTCCTTTGGGCATGTGCATTTTCGGAAGCTCTTTAATTTTAATCGTAATATCGCCGTGGGTAATGACAATGGGTTTAATGCCAATGTCAACACCTGAGACTATCGTGCCCGTACGCTCGTTAATAATAATACGTTGTTTCTGCTCATAATCAATCGACATCGACTGCACTTGAGCCAAAAATTCTATCATGGAGACCGATTGGGGGCATTGCAGCTTGAGCGTTCGTGGATCTGTTGCCGTGGCGACATCAGAGTGATAAAAATCATTCAGAACATTTTGAATGGCCACCGCGTTGGCAAAACTGGACTCTTTAAGCGACAGCGTTACCTCGTGGCGCGCATACAAATCTTGAATAATTTCACGCTCAACCAAGGCCCCGTCATACACCACGCCTGCTGTTGGATGCGACTCGGATCCGGCGCCGCGTATATTTTTACCGCCAATACTCACCGGACCTTGTGCCAAAGCGTAAATTTTACCGTCAACCCCTTTAAGCGGAGTCATCAACAAGGTGCCACCCTCTAAAGACTTGGCATCGCCGATGGAGGAGACAACGACATTAATCTTATCGCCTTGATGGGCAAAGGGTCTGAGTTTTGCCGTCACTACGACCGCAGCAACATTTTTTGATTTAATATCGACCGGATTCATGTCAATATTCATTGCTTTGAGCATATTGGAGATGGACTGCAGGGTAAATTTCGAGGTGGTGCCGTCTCCCGTTTTTTTCAAACCCACAACAAGAGAGTAGCCGATTAATTGGTTGTCACGAACACCGACAATATTGGCAACTTCACCTATTTTCGTTGCCTCTAAGTTACAACCGAACATCAAAACAAGCAACACAATCCATTTCATAACATCACCTTTAGCACTACTAAAGCAAATGATGTTCCAAAATTTACATGTAATAACTTAGACTGGTTTTTCCAAATTTTTTAGTTTTATATTGTCGGTAGTCTCCAATAGTGACATCAAGCGTCAATGGCGTCATGTGCTCAACAACAATCATCTGCGTCTGATCAGCAGGAAGTGCCGCTATCAATGCAAGCATTTTTTCATACACCGTCTCCATGCCTTCACGATACGAAAACGGTGGATCAATATAGAAGTAGGCTTTGGTATTGAGGTGCTGTAAACGTGCAATTACCTGAGTGATCGTGTGAAAGCTGTCGCCTCGAAACAGCTCACATCCGACAGGATCAGTCCGATTAATATTACGCTGCAGCACCCGTAAAGCCTCAGCATCGTGTTCCATAAACAGTACTTTTGAAGCACCCCGGCTCAATGCTTCCAAACCAATGGAACCGCTACCGCTAAATACTTCCACCAACGTCGCGTCGACAATATCAAACTGTATGGTATTAAAAAAAGATTCCAGTACAATAGCTTTGGAACTTCGGGTCGTTGCCGATGGAGGAAGCTCAATGGTTGTCCCTTTAAAGCGACCGGAAATAATTTTTTTATGCGGGGCTTTAGGTTTCACAAAAGGCTCTAACCGCTTTCATCACATTGGCCTGATACTCCCGAGTGAGCTGCTCAATGTGACCTTCTAGCGCTTCAAGTGAACGGTTTGTCTTGATGGGTGCCTCCGGCTTCTGTTTCGGAGGCGCTTCATGACACGCTTCTTTGGTAATCATTTTTTGTAACGCCAGTGTCAGCTCTGTTTGAGAGAACGGTTTTTTGATATCGGCATCATCACTCGAAGCAATGTAGAGACTTCGTGGCTCCTCATCGTCTACTTTATAATCACGCAGCACAACATCACACTGCTTTAGAGAACTCAGGTGGGGTTGCAAAAACATTTCCAGCGATCTTTGCAATAACGGCGAGGTGCACTGAACAGCAATTCTCATTTTTCATCCTCATCATTCACATAATGTATTGCCATTGCCGGGTAGGCAAAACTTAAATGATTTTGTTCTAAAATTGTAGCAATCTTATACATAACATCTTCTTTAACCGCCAACCATTCATTCCAGACAACCGACTTGCTGAAACAGTAGACCAAAATATCAATACTCGAATCGGAAAAACGATCCATGTAGACTAAAATATTGCGCTTAATCCCTTTATAGTCCTCTTTGGAAACCAGTTTGGCATACCGTTCTGCGTGCGAGAGCGCTTCATTGGTATTGGAAATTCCCTCATGAGCTATGAGCATTTGCCGAATCTGCTCAACGGCATTTTTGATATCCTGAAAATCAGACTCATAGGTCACACCGATGTGCATTTTGATGCGTCGTCCCAACTGCCGCTTGCTCCAGTTTTTCAATCCGTTATCTGCCAGTTTAAAATTGGGAATGGCAATCATGGCGTTATCAAACGTTCGTATGGTTGTTGCCCGCAAGCCAATCTCAATCACCGTGCCTTCATAGCCGTCTACTTCGATCCAGTCTCCCTGCTCAAACAGATCCCCCATTAAAATGGAGACCGACCCAAAAAAGTTGGCAATGGTGTCTTTTGCCGCAAATGCTACGGCAAATCCCCCAATACCAAGACCCGATAGAATAGCACTCAAATCGACATCAAAGAGTTTCAAAATAACAATAAATCCGACAAAATAAATAATGACATTAATGACACGAAGTGCCAGGTTAATGACTTCCTGACGTAAATACTGTGACCGTCTGAAATGCTCCATTTTGACGCTTGCCACCGCATTTAAGAGACGATGTATCAAATAGGTAATCAATACGGTGTAGATAATACTGAAGGTTCTGTCCAACCACAGGACTTCCGAAAATCCGGCATAGATCTCGAGCACAATATCGAGTGTGACAGTAATCATAATCAGACTCAAGACACGCGAAACACTTTGAATAATATAGGCGATATCCGTCGATCTCTCAAAAAAGTTCTGCAAGATAATACTAGTAAGCGAGACAATCAGCTTGCGTATGCCGTACGCCATCAGTAAAATAAGTACAATAAAAACCATCTTGGCACTATTGAGTCCACTCCAGGCAATCATACCGTTAACCAGTTCACCCAAAGCACTGCTATTAATTTTATAACCCAGCGAAATCAGTCCAAATGATGACAGTTTTATGGCATCGTAAATGGGTTTTTTGTAACGTACCAACTCCGAACTG
Organism: Sulfurimonas sp.; assembly: GCA_003978475.1. Classification (GTDB taxonomy): domain Bacteria; phylum Campylobacterota; class Campylobacteria; order Campylobacterales; family Sulfurimonadaceae; genus QNZR01. The sequence goes on along the minus strand of QNZR01000173.1, from coordinate 6,390 downwards.
AACGTATTGCTAACATTTAATACGGCTTCATATTCTAACAGATTCTCCCGAATTTTCTGTACCATACCATTACCTTCACGGTTGCTGAGTAGATGTCGGTAGGCTGATATATCAATACGCTTCTCCTGTTCGTGACGCGTTGCTATAAGGGTGTCAACCGCTTTGTAAAAAGCGATTTCATCGGTATATTTCGTTGCCTCAATAAGCTCATAAACGGTTTGGCGGATATGCGCTAAAAGTTTGTAGGTCGCCACCTTGATGGCATCACGCTGGTATGCTTTGGTATTATTGCGCTGCTGATTAATCACCATCCGGCGTTGCAATACGGCAATCTCGTCGGCATACGGATTGCGCCAGGGCGTCAGCTTCTGTTTTTGTGAAATAAGTTTTAAAAAAAAGTTACGATACGCGTGATGCTGCACTTCTATGAGTGCTTCAATGGCATCACTGCTTAAGTTTTGATCTAAAAATTTCTTTTCCGTTTCAATCTGTTCGGCAATAAAGTCATCAATGAAATCATTTGCATACAGTGGCGCAATAAACATATTCACAAGAAGCAGCAGCCACAACCATCGATATAGTATCATGATGAGAGCACCCCTTTAAAATGATATGGCATTATACTATAACAGCGACAGATAATGATCCAAACTATGGTGCAGATCTTCCTGCGTTTCATCGAGCTGTTGCCGTAACCACTGAACATATCCGCTGTCGTACATGACGATTTCTTCAATATAACGCCCCTGATATTTTCCAAAAGGAAATTTTTGTATGAGCACCGGCGTCTGGGTAAGCAACAGCAATGTATTCTCATCCGCCAAAGCTCTTAAATACTCATACAGCAACTTGACATGCAACGCATCACTTAGCGCATGGTGAGGTTGAATGGTAATACCCAAAGAAGTCGCCATAGACTCTTCGGTTTTGTAAAGCTGTAACTCATACCGTAAAAACTGCAATGAAAACTGGTCACAATCGGGAATCAGATGTTGGGTGCACCGTAGTGTATCAATGATTTTTCCCTGCCACACAAAGCCCTCTTTTTGAAGCATCGTCATGTCAAAACTGCTGTGATGCAGTACAAGCGTGTGATCGCTGTGATTGCGCTCTTGCAACCACGGCAATACCGAAGATTTGTCAAAGGTACTTTCTTGCTTAACCATCTCATTGGTAATGTGATGAATCATCATGGAGTCGGCTCGGATTTTTTGTTGCGGGTGTATCAATTCACCGCATACCGATACCCGGTCTGCTTCGACTCCAATTGCTCCTAGAGCACAAATGCGGTCTCCTTCTGCCAAACCTGTCGTCTCGACATCCAAGTAGATCAGCATCGTTCCATCTCAATCGAAGGGCATCGTTTCACCATAAGAGCAAGAGTCGCCCACGAGGAGAGCATCAGCAGCATATATAACGAATAACCGCTCCACCACCGTACAAGCGCTACCTCGCCACGCACTGCAAACTGCAGTGCCATCATCAGTATGATGCCTGCTGCGACACCCCAAACCATTAGAAACAGCCACTTTCGCCACGGCTTAAGCAGGTCATTGTAACTAACGCTTTCCATCGGCTTCTTGTCACAGGTATACTGCTGCAGTTTGTAGCCGTCACTGCCTCGAACAAAGAGCTGTTTCATTCCCAAAAACATACCTATGGGCAACATCAGACTCCAAAAAACACCAAACCAAAACATGCCGATATCTTTAAGTGCATACACAGTTTCTTCCTGTAATGCTACCGCCCCTTTGGCAAGATAAAAAAACAGCGTTACCCCCACAGCCAGCAGCACCGCACTCAGCAAACTAAAAAGAGTGACCCATACCGCCCAACGCAGCCATATCAAAAAAAGTGCATACCGCATATCTGTTAGCTACTTTAGTGTGTTGATCATATCATGATAATGTTCCAATGTCATAAAACTCTTCTCAAAACGCCACCGCAATACAAAAGCGACAATCTCGTTTTTTAAAGCAGCATCAATTTTTTCGGAACGTCCAAAATAACCCAAAGAGCTGTTTTTGTTTTTGACCTTACTGGTGCTGTCATACGTAATCGCAATGATTTGAACATACTTTTTCTCCTTTATGGCACCGAGGCTCTCACTATTGAGTGAAATGCCCGAAAGATTCATTGCCTTAAAGGCAAAAAGATCTTCAAAAGCAGCGACTTTATCACTGATCAGCAGTTTGTCATACAACGCTTCCAATGCTTTTACATTTTCTTTTCGGGAGAGCTCATAGCTCGTCATTCTCGCCGTCAGATGTTTCAGTCGATCCAGTGCAGAGCTCACAACAATCCTTATATATAATTTACATGTATTATAGCAGCTTTATATTATCTCTATAATATCATTGCCACAAGGAATTTTATATAATCTTAATGACTTTTTGTATAAAATTCGACACACTAGAGAGATAAAGGTTTTTTTTCGTGACGTTTGAAGAGATATTGCATCAATATAAGGAGGTCTATTACCGTTTTCCCCAGTCTCTAAAGACATTTTTGGGTTCGGTGTACGGCAGTATTCCTCTCTCCATTCGTTTTGGAAAACATTACAGTATTCATGAGACGCTTCTACGGGAGTTTGAAGCTGCCGACACTCAGTTTCAGCTGGATTTTATTTACAACAAAACACTTGAGACGCTCCTGTTTGCCGAGCAACATATTCCCTATTATCAGAAGCGTTTTCGCGAGTACGGTCTAAGCGCCAAAGATTTCAAATCTCCTGAAGATATTGCGCAATTTCCCACACTACACAAAGAAGACATTAAGACCCATATTGCAAATCTCCACAGTAATGTGGCAGAAACACCGGTAGCCTATTACTCCGGAGGATCCCTTTCAACACCGACACAATACTTTTTACCCGCCTCCTCCCGTGCCAAGGAGAAAGCTTACAACAACTACATTTTTTCCCAAATCGGTTACCGCTATCGGGATCGTGCGCTGCTCTCACGAGGACGGGAGATCTTTAAACCCCATAGAAACACCTACTGGGAGTATGAACCCGTTGACAACTATCTCTATCTTTGCAGCAGCTACATGAACTCCGATATTTTTCCCAAAATTTACACCAAAGCGTTAAAATTTAAACCTAAGTTTTTTATTGGATATCCCAGTGCGGTGTTGAGCTTTATGAAACAGTCTAAAAAACATCATCTTACCGCCATACCGCTGGAGGGGATCATACTGGCATCTGAAACCCTGTATCAAGAAGAGTTACGTACCCTACAAGAATATTTTGACACTAAGGTATTGACGCATTACGGTCATACGGAACGCAGTGCGATTGCCTATCGCATTAATGACGAATCATACCGTTTTTTGGCATCCTATGGCTTGGTACGTATAGTGAATGAAGAGATAATAACTACCAGTTTCGATAATTTTGTTATGCCCTTTATTAACTACCAGACTGCCGATCATGCAACCGGTACTGTAACGTATTATCCCCAAAGCAGCGTCGTCAAAGGTGTCACACACATTGAGGGGCGCATACAGGATTTTCTGGTGACAAAAGACCATCGACTCATCTCTATTACTGCCATGACCTCGGCGACGACTACCTCCAAGAAGGGACACTTTGTTGCTGATGATATTCATGCGGTTCAATACATTCAAAGCGAGCCGGGAAAAGTCACCGTACTTTTGGAAGGAACACCGTCCAATCCCAATGCCATCGCCGAAAAAATGACAACACTGCTGCAAGGAGGGATTGACTTTGACCTTAACATCGTTGAACGCATTGACAAAACACCGCGAGGTAAACGTGTCATCTGCAAGCAGTCTTTAGATATTGAACGCTTTCGCCATACAACGGCATCACTGACATAAACCGCCATTGAACATTCTCAAATTTAATAATAGCTTGATTATAATACCGTACTTTTTTCATTAGGATAGATATGGACTATTTGCAGCTACAAGGTCAGACACCACTTCACGGAAACATCCCTATCTCAGGAGCCAAAAATGCGTCACTACCGCTAATTGCCATGACGCTACTCTCAAAAACTCCGGTTCATATCGGCAATGTTCCCGAGGTCGTTGATATTAAAACACTCTTAAAACTACTACAACATCTGGGTGCAGCCTGTAGCTTTGAAGATCACCGCATTACCATTGACACCTGCTGTCTTACCGATACCAAAGCCACCTATGACATTGTCAAAACCATGCGGGCTTCCATTCTGGTACTGGGTCCCCTACTCACACGTTTTGGACATTGTGAAGTTTCCCTTCCCGGTGGGTGTGCCATTGGACAACGTCCGATTGACCTTCACCTGAAAGCCTTGGAAAAAATGGGCGCGACCATTACCATTAAAAGTGGCTATGTTGTTGCCGAAGCACCCGATGGTCTTGTCGGAGCTGCCATTGTATTTGATAAAATCACGGTTACCGGAACTGCCAATATTATTATGGCAGCGGCGCTGGCTCGCGGCACCACAACCATTACCAATGCCGCGCGCGAACCCGAAGTGGTGCAGTTATGTAACGTACTGCGCCAAAGTGGCATTGTCATTGAGGGTGTCGGTAGCGCCTACTTAAGTATTCACGGCACCGACAGGGCACTACTGGAAATGGTACCTTTTCATGTTATCCCCGATCGCATTGAAGCAGGAACCTATCTGTGTGCCGCTGCCATTACCAATTCCACACTGACATTAACGGGAGTGTGCCCGGCTCATCTTGAAACCGTCATTGCCAAACTTGAAGAGATGGGATTTTATTGTGATATTGGCGAGCGCACCATCACCATTCATCCGGCAGAAACCATCAAACCGGTCACCATCACGACACAGGAGTACCCTGGATTTCCCACCGACATGCAGGCACAGTTTATGGCGCTATGCACTCAAGCATCGGGAACTTCGACAATTGAAGAACGTTTATTTGAAAACCGTTTTATGCACGTCAGCGAACTACAGCGTCTGGGTGCTGACATTAAACTCAGCGGACACATTGCCACCATTACGGGGCCTACCAAACTCTCCGGAACTGATGTTATGGCTACCGATTTACGGGCATCCAGCGCGCTTGTTCTTGCCGCACTCGTTGCTGAAGGAGAAACCGATATCCACCGTATTTATCATCTGGATCGAGGGTACGAGAAACTCGAGGAGAAATTGCAGACATTAGGAGCACACATTAAACGCTTAAAAGAGTAAATCTGCTACGCTAGTCTTCTTCAAAAATAATCATTTCATAGACACTTCGTTTTGTTACTAGCGATTTTTCAGGCGGCACACTGCCGCTATTGCGCGTCACTGCCAGTGCATGCCGTAATTCGGCAATCTCCTGCTCCATCACTTCTATCTGCTCTTTAAGGCGAATCGCAATATCGACACCTGCCAAATTGACTCCCAACTCGCGTGTCAGACGCAGTATCATCTTGATTTTGTCAATATCGCGTTGCGAATAGAGACGAATTCTTCCATTTGATCGTGAGGGGGTAATCAGATTCTCCCGCTCGTATTGGCGCAGCGTCTGCGGATGAATGTCCAAAATCTTAGCAACAATGCTAATGAGATAAACCGGTTCATCATAATGGTGCATGTTCTACTCCTTGGGAAGTTTCGTTTTCATCATTTCTACAAGATCGTCATCTAAATCACTAACTTTAGGCAGAACAATATTGGCTTGTAGATACAGATCGCCCCGTTCACCACTCTTACGATTTTTTACCCCCATCCCTTTTACTCGAAAACGCTGCCCGTTTTTCGTATTTTCAGGAATTTTCAATTTAATTTCTTTTTCAAGCGTGCTGATGGCAATTTTTCCACCAAACAGGGCATTATGCAAAGAGACATCAAATGTTTTAATGAGATCATCACCCTCACGTTCATATTCACTGCTGGGAGCTACATGTATTTTAAGGTACAGATCCCCGCGTTGTCCTCCTGAGGACTTTCCTTTACCGCGAACTCTAAGCTTTTCTCCGGCTTTAATACCGGCAGGAATTTTAATATCAAAACTCTCTCCCTGCAGGGAGACGGAATGTTTGCCGCCAAGGACTGCAACATGAAAGGGAACCGTAACATTGACTTCAATATCAAGATTCATACTCTGTTGCGACGCAAAACCGCCGCCGCCAAAACTTCCGCTAAATCCACCGGAGCTGCTGAAGCCGCCACTGCTGAATCCACCGCCGCCACCGCCAAAAATATTGCGCAAGATCTCATCCAGATCAACACCGGCACCCTGACCCTGTGCAAAATCATGGAAATTCTGACCACCAAACATGGCATCGCCATACTGATCATACTTGGCACGCTTCTCTTTATCGCTTAAAACCTCGTACGCGGCGTTAATCTCCTTAAACTTCTCTTCTGCACCTGCCTCCTTGTTAACGTCGGGGTGATACTGCCGCGCTAATTTACGATA
>QNZR01000096.1 GCA_003978475.1 Sulfurimonas sp. | reverse complement strand
GGATTGAAACCGGAATTTCCGGGAATTACTACCAATAAAAAAGTTGCCGTTATCGGTTCGGGACCGGCAGGACTTTCTGCTGCTACATACCTGCTGCGTTCCGGAATTGCGGTGAGCATGTATGAACGCAGTGATAAAGCCGGAGGATTACTGACGTACGGCATTCCCAACTTTAAGTTAGACAAAAAAATTGTCGATCGTCGTGTCACACTGCTAAAAGAGGCGGGTTTAGAGCTGATACTCAACTGTAGTGTCGGTGATGATATGAGTTTTGAGGAGATTGCGGGCAGTCATGATGCCGTGTTTATCGGTATTGGTGCTACGAAAGGGAAATGTGCCGGACTTCCCGGAGAAACGGCGCCCAATGTGTATGCCGCCATGGAATATTTAACAGCGATACAGCGCAAAAATTTCAGTTTGGAGTATGATAAACAGTTTGATTTTAAAGATCTGAATGTCGTGGTTATCGGAGGCGGTGATACGGCAATGGACTGTCTGCGCACTGCTAAGCGTGAAGGCGCCAAAACCGTTACCTGTTTGTATCGTCGTGATGCACAAAATATGCCCGGCAGTCGTAAAGAGTACAAAAATGCCATGGAAGAGGGCGTGGATTTCGCCTTTTTTACCTCGCCCAAGGAGATGATTGTCGGAGAAGACGGCAGGGTAGTTGCCATTGAAGCCGTCAAAACGGTATTGGGCGCCAAAGATGAGAGCGGACGCCAGCGTATGGAAGAGCTTAAGGGCAGTGAGTTTCAGGTCACGGCAGATGTGGTGGTACTCGCTTTGGGATTTGATACACAAAAACCCTCATTTCTGGCAGAAAACGGCATTGAGACCAATGAGTGGGGTGAGATACTTTTAGATGAGACGCATCAAACGACAACGGCGGGAATTTATGCCGGAGGGGATTGCTATCGCGGTGCCGATCTGGTTGTGACGGCGGCGTACGACGGACGTGAGGCAGCGCGCCATATTGCCGCGGCATTATTGCAATAAATACTACGAATCGATGAATCGTTTATTGCAGTTATCGTTTTACATGTAAAAATACAGAGGTACCTTTAAAATAGAATGGGCGTGACATCAATTTTGGTGGATAAAAAGTCTTGATATCTATTTTTTTTAGGTACAATTCGTAATTATGAGTATAAAAACAGGTCTGTTTTAGAGGCAAATAGTAGCGTGCTTGAGCGTGCTTGTCGCTAAAAAGCGGGATGTTCCTGACAAAATCTCCGCATTATTTGCAAATTTTAAGGGGTCTTAATGAATTTATTGGATTTTTTTAGTTCCAAAAAGAATCAGCCACATCATAACGAAGCGCCCTCACATTGGATTAAGTGTAAATCATGTGAAGCATTAATGTACTACAAAGAGATTGAGAAGCAGAATTATGTCTGCCCTAAATGTTCCAATCATATTCGTATCGGTGTCGAGGAGCGCATCTCTATTATTGCTGATGACGGCAGTTTTATAGAATTCGATGCCGGTTTAAAACCGGTTGACCCTTTAAAATTCGTCGACAAAAAAAGTTATGCCAAACGCATTGAAGAGGCTGTGAAAAAGACAGGACGATCTTCCTCGGTGATTAGCGGTTCGTGCACCATTAACGGTCTTCCCGTTGAGTTGGTGGTCTTTGATTTTGCTTTTATGGGTGGTTCACTCGGATCTGTTGAAGGTGAAAAAATCGTACGTGCGGTGAATCGTGCTATTGACAATCATTGCGGTCTCATTATTATTAGCGCCAGCGGCGGTGCCCGAATGCAAGAGAGTACGTACTCTTTGATGCAGATGAGCAAAACATCGGCCGCTCTTGCCCGTTTGGCTGAACACCGGCTCCCGTACATTTCACTCTTAACCGATCCGACCATGGGCGGTGTGAGTGCTTCTTTTGCTATGTTGGGTGATATTATTATTGCCGAACCCGGTGCGCTGATTGGTTTTGCCGGTGCACGCGTCATTCAGCAGACGATTGGCTCGGACCTTCCTAGCGGTTTTCAGCGGGCGGAATTTTTACTTGAAAAAGGTTCGATTGATATGATTGTTGATCGTAATGAGATGAAAGACACACTCGCCGATTTACTTAAAATGTTTATGAACAATTAAGCCCGAATCAATGCCGTTATATGCTTTATGTGACCAGGAGACCCTTGATGCCAGGGGTCTTGATTTGGAGGCATTTGTGACGCTGTGCCAAAAGCATCATGCCACGATTATTCAGTATCGCAACAAATGCTCAGACCAACGTGTGGTCAAAAAGGCGCTGATTGCGTTGCGACAACAGTGGGATGGCATTTTAATTGTCAATGATGCGCTGGAGTTGGTCTCATTTTGTGACGGGGTGCATTTGGGACAAGAGGATTTACAAAAAATTGATACTGATCCGACGAGGGCGATTATGATGGTGCGTCAGCATATTGGAAAGGAGAAATGGCTGGGCGTTTCGACGCACAATAGGGCGGAGATTCTTCAGGCAAATGACTGGGATGTTACCTATGTGGGTTTGGGGGCGTACCGTCCCAGTGCTACTAAAGCGGTTTCAACCGTTTTAGGAGACAGGCTCGATGCATTGGCAGCACTTTCTACTCATGATGTTGCGGCAATCGGCGGGGTACGATTTGATGACACATTTGCGCATGTTACCTATCGTGTCATAGGTTCTGCTCTGTATGAAAGTTAATCTCTACTCAATTGCCAAAAAAGAGCGTTCGTTTTATGAACCGCTCAATAGTGAACTGAAAAAGAGGATTTCCAAGTTTGCAACCATAGAAGATATTGAACTGTTTCCCAAAGAAGTTACCAAAGCACACACCATCTCTCAAAGTGCCGCACAGTCGGCTTATTCCAATGTTTTTTCGCCATATATAACGGGTGGATATGCCATTGCGTTGCATCCTGATGGAAAAATAATTGATAGTTTTGAATTTAGTAAGCTATTAAGTGATAGAATGGCGGTGAATTTTTTTTTAGGCGGTGCCTATGGATTTGAAGATACCTTTGTAAATCGATGTGACAAAGTTATCAGTCTGGGTAAATTGACAATGAGTCATAAAATTGCTAAAGTCGTGGTGCTGGAGCAGATTTATCGTGGATTGACCCTGTTACATAATCACCCCTACCATAAATAAGGAGAATCGGTGAGAGAAAATGAATTAGAATATTTTGAAGCCATATTAAAAGACAGGCGTGATCAAATAATTAAAAATCTTGATGGTGTGAAAGAGGAGATTGCCCAATTACGTTCCTGTGAACTTAATGATGAGGGTGATTATGCTTCTGTTAGTAACAATAATCTTGTCGAGAGTGCTATTGGTGAACAGCAAGAGCTGGAATTAGCAGAGATAGACCTTGCTTTAGCTAAAATAAAGAATGGCGAGTATGGAATCTGTGTAATGTGTGAAGAAGAAATCGGTTTTCAGCGACTGAAAGTTAAAGCACATGCCAAGTATTGCATTGATTGTCGAGAGATTGCAGAAAAAAACCAAGGGTAAGCAAAGGAGAGTGTGATGCATATAAAACGTTATTTTGTCGCTGCATTAATGTTGATGGGTTTGGTAGGCTGGTATGTCTATTCATACGTATCGCAAGATGTTACAAGTATAGACTTTTTTGGTGTGCACCTTCCTCCGATGCCGGTTGCGCTATGGGCTATTTTGCCAATGTTTCTGCTGTTTGTGGCGACACTGTTGCATATGATATTTTACAATATGGTGGGCAGCTTAAAACTTCGTGCCTTCAAAAAAGATTATGAGAAGCTTATTGCATCCATTTCGGATGCCTTTTTGGGCAAAAGCAATAATAACCCGGATTATAAAACCGAGCGTTATAAACTTTTGGGAACGGTTTTAGGCGGTAGCAAAATTGTACCGCCGGAAAAACTTTATGTCTCCGGAAACGAGAAAATTGACAAAACGCTGGAGACACTTCGTGAGCTTCAGGCCGGGAATGTCGTAGACCTGAGTAAGTACCATCTCCTGCCGACAAATCCGTTAGTGGTGCAAAATCAGTTTAACCGTTACCGAAAAGGTGATGTGTCGGCGGAGAGCATTTTAAATGATTCCAAGCGCTATACACCGGAGCATCAAAAGGTTGCCTATAATGACCTTATTACGACAGCAAAGCTTGATACTCTCATTAAATACAAAGAGCATATGGACAAAGCATCTTTGTGCACGATTATTGGACGTATTAATGCCGACAAAAATGCTCTTGACATCTCCAATGAACAGCTGATTGAGCTAATGGACGGTATGGAACTGCGTGAGAAGGATTATATTGACATTTCTGCTATTTTGGCAAATAATATGATTCCTGATCAGCGCATTAAGCTTTTTGAAAAACTTTCCGAAAAAGATGGCAAAGCACTCTCGGCATACATTTATACACTATATGATGTAGAGATGATTGACCTTGCCAATGAGATGCTGGATAACTCCCAGGCCGAGGATTTCCTAAAGTTTAAAGCGTACCGTGCTTTAAAAGAGGCGAACAAACATTTTGATATCAAACTGTTTGTTTAGTCTGTTCAAGAGTGTCTAACACTCTTAGTGCTTTTTTGCGACGCTTCCAAAAATATTACTATTGAGGCATGATGTTACGACAGCTCTTTTCCGATGGCCCTGTTTATGTACTGGCACCTTTGGCGGGTTTTACCGATTTACCGTTTCGCAGTGTGGTTAAAAAATTTGGTGCCGATTTGACGGTCAGTGAGATGATCAGCTCCAACGCTTTGGCACACCACTCCCAAAAAACATTTCATATGCTTAAAAAAAGTCCCAATGAGACGCCGTATTCGGTTCAACTCTCTGGAGCAGAGGTATCGGTACTGCAAGAGGCTGTTTCGGTTTTAAATGATCAAGATGGTATTGATATTATTGACTTTAACTGTGGCTGTCCTGTACCCAAAGTTGTGGGACACGGTTCAGGAAGCTCACTGCTTCGTGATCTGCCTCAGATGGGTCGGCTGATTGAAACAATCAAAAAACACTCCAATAAATCGCTGACCAGCGTTAAAGTACGTTTGGGCTTTGAAGCGAAAAATCATTTGGAAATTGCCAGAGTCGTTCAAGACAGCGGTGCCGATTTTATTGCGGTGCACGGACGTACTCGTGCCGGAAAGTTTAAAGCGGCAGTCGATTACGATGCCATTGCGGACATGAAAGCAATACTCTCTATTCCTGTGATTGCCAATGGTGATATTGATTCATTTGAAAAAGCACAATGGGTATTGCAACATACGCAGGCCGACGGGGTAATGATAGGGCGCGGAGCGGTAGGGAAACCATGGATCTTTCATCAGCTAAAAAGTGGCGAAGCTCATGTTGATGCTGCTTTAAAGCACACCATTATTATGGAACACTTTGACAAGATGCTGGCGTTTTACGGCAGTCATGGCGTCGTGATGTTCCGAAAACATGTCCATACCTACTCCAAGGGAGGCTATCGGGATGCTTCGGCATTACGCAACACGGTCAATACGATGACTGATCCCGTAGCGTTTCGTAGGGTGTTGCATGAGTTTTTTATGCCTTCTTCAGATCTAAATCATCAATAACGGCATCTATGCCGGAGGCTTTGTCTTTGTATGATTCGAAAGCTTCGCTCTCTTTTTTAATTTTTAAAAATTGATCGAGTTCCTGATGCTTGGTATCGAGCATCTCTTCAAATTCATGCTTGCTACGGATATTTGAGGTATCAAATTTATCTAAAAGTAAATTGGTATTTCCCAGAACTACCAGATATTTTTCTTGTGCAAATTCCAGCATGACCACTTTATTGTTAGCATCAATGGACTTTTGGAAACGAATGGCGACCTCATCATGCGAGGCAGAATTTTTTTTGAAAAGCGAGAAGGTCTTGTTTGTTGTCGAGGCATTGCCCAAACGCTTTTTAAAGATTAGCAGTGCCAGAATGCTCACAAAGAGTAAAATAATGACTACAAAGTAGCTTGTGGAAATTTCCATGTCGGGTTTTGTCGGTAGTTGTGTTAGATCGGGTGTGTCGGCCGGTGTCTCAAGGGCAGGTTTGATCGCTTTCATGAAGCGAAGTCTTAAGCCGTAGCCGTCCGATGTCTTTGAGGCTTTCATGATGACATTCTGGGGTACTTTGGCAATGACCTGTACTTCGTCACCAATGGGAGCAATGGTCAGTTTAGAGACAAATTTTGAGGTAATATTTTTAATTTTAGGTGATTCAATGCTACTGTTGTTAAGTTTGACAATGAGTTTGTCATTATGGCGTTTTTGGGTAATGGTACCGGTAAAGGGAGTGTCGAAGGTAAACATAATGTCAACCCGGTCGGTGCGGTCGTAAATATTGTAACTCAAAATATTGGCACTGTAGAGGCAGGTAAAAGCAAGGGTAATGAGCAGCAGCAGTTTCATCGTTTTTCTTTTGAGAGATAGTAGAGCACCGCACTGGAGTCGAGAACTTCATTAATCCGAATGGCAAGATTTTTTTCATAGACCATTACTTCACCTTTGCCGATAATACGCCCGTTGACGTAAGACTCAACGCTCTCACCGGCAGGTTTTTTCAAATCGATCACCGAGCCTTTTTCGAGTTTTAGAATTTCTGCAATGGTGAGTGCGGTTTGACCCAGATCGGAGATAAATTCAACTTCCATATCCAGCAGCCCTTCATAGTCCATCCATGCGAGCTCTTTGGTGGTATCATTTTCACTGCTGTGTTGCTCTTTAGACATGCTCATAGTTCCTTTAATGCAATCGTCATGAGGTTGTTTTCAATGGCCAATGTACATTTTTCATCATACGCAATGGCAGAAAACTGTCCCTCCTGAAGAAAGGGTGTTTCAATATTAAATGCACTGCCCGAACCTTCAGCCAATACTTTTGCACTGCCGACAATCATATTGGTCGTTTCAAGCAGCATCTCCTGAAGTGTCTGCTCATCAGGAGTCTCTTCACCAAGAAAAAGCTCGGTTATTTGTCTTAACAGAGGCTCGTCCATGGCAATATAGATACGATAACGACACTGTGATGTACTTCGTATGTCTATATAAGCAAGAATCGTTCTATCTTGCGTCGGCAGTTCAGACAGGGTGCATGATGTCCCTACTTGATGTTGAAAAAAATGTTCACTTGCTGTGGTAATAAAGCGGATCATCGAGTCGTGTATTCCCTTGAATCATCATAATTGGTAGTAGATTATATGTTAATGAATGTAAATAATTGATTAAAAGAGATGAATCATACAAAAATTCCGGAAATGACTTCAGGAGCGTATGACATGAAAAAAAATAATGAGAAAAGATATTTTTTCATTTTATAATTATGATATAATTTTATGCAATAATTTGTTTCTACATGTTTGTAGATATTAAAGGTGCTCTTATGATCAAAAAAATAACACTCATCATCTGTGTTGCCGGTGCTTTGTGGGGAGTGTCTATTCAGACACATAAGCCACAGTATGAACAGGGAGAACCTATTCGTATCACCGTTTCCGGATTGCCGGGAAACCACAATGACTGGTTGGGGCTTTTTTATGCCTATGATACCAATATGCCGGAGCATGTTGTTTACAGAGTAAACACTCACGGAAACCATGAAGGGGTTTTTGTATTCCCCTCACTTGACGAGGCTCAAGAGTATGAGGTACGGGCTTTTAGCAAGGGGTCATATGACGAAGAGGCTTTTTACCCTTTTAGCGTTGTTAAGCGCAGTGAACCTGACGGGGTGGTAATTAATGAAGTCATGGCGGCTAATGCTCATACACTGCTGGATCCTGATTTTTCGGCGTTTTCGGATTGGATTGAACTGTATAACGGGGCTGAGACCGCTGTTGACATTAGTGGGTACAAGTTAAGTGATAAAATTTCTAAAGCAAAATGGAGAATTCCCAACGGTACCGTAATGCCGCCTAAAAGTTATATGATTTTTTGGGCTGATGATCACAATATTACCCTGACGCACCACCACACCAATTTTAAACTTAAAGCTAAAGGAGAAGCGGTTGCTCTGTTTGATGCTGAGAATCGCTTAATTGACGCATGGGAATTTCCTCAACAGACCATGGATATCTCTTCCGCCAGACATGGAGATACCATAGGATTTACTTACCCGACACCGTTACAGAAAAACTGGAGTCTCTCTCATGAGGCGGTGCAGGCAGATATGCCGGAAGTGTCACGTGAAGGAGGATTCTATGATGCTCCTGTAAGTATTGCTTTAATGTCCAAAGATGATGATGCGGAAATTTACTATACAACAGACGGTTCTTACCCGACTTACGGATCGACGCGCTATCGTGATCCTATTGTCATTGAGACTACAACGGTACTGCGTGCCATGAGTGTTAGTGACGGACTCTTTCCAAGCAAGCGTATCACCCATACCTACTTTATTGACGAGGAGACCACACTTCCGACCATTTCTATTGTGACCGACGAGCCGTATCTTTGGGATGATGACATCGGTATCTATATCGAAGGTACTAACGGCATTGAAACCCCGTGCGGCAGCGGTAAAGCCAACTATATGCAAGAATGGAAACGCCCGGCGAATATAGAGTATTTTGATGTTGAAAAACGGCTGGGGTTCAATCAGGAAGTTCACATTGCCATCAGTGGTCATTGTTCCCGGCAGATGGCACAAAAATCACTCTCTATTAAAGCCGATGATATTTTTGGAGAGGATCGTATTAACTATCAACTGTTTCAAGAAAAAAATATCGATACGTTTAAGAGCTTTAAGCTGAGAAATTCGGGGCAGGACTGGTGGAAGAGCATGTTTCGAGACGCTATGATACAGCAGCTTGTTAAAGAGGATTTAGACATTGACTATCAGGCATATGAACCTTCGGTTGTTTTTATTAACGGGGTATATTGGGGTATTCATAATATTCGTGAAAAGAAAAATGAAGACTATCTGGCAAATAACTATCCTGCGCTCAACCCGAAAAAAGTTGACATTCTTTATGGCGGAAGACATGTAGTCAAAGAGGGACGTGCCGATGCGTATATAGCACTGATAGACTATATTAAAGAGCATAATCTCAGTGATGCGTATGCTTACGATTATGTAGCGGATCGTATGGATATTGACAATTATATTGATTACCAGATCACACAAATCTATATAGCAAACTTTGATTGGCCCCGCAACAACATCCGATACTGGAAAGAGCAAAAAGAGGGTGCAAAATGGCGCTGGATGATGGATGATCAAGATGCCGGTTTTCAGCTTTATGATGAAGATCCCTCCAACGGACCCAAAGACTTTGGTCTGATGCACAATACCCTGGCATTTGCCACAGATGACAATAGTAGTGATTGGAGAAATCGACCATGGGCAACATTGTTACTACGAAACTTATTGAAAAACGAGACCTTTGCACATAGGTTTGTTGCACGGTTTTATGAGCTTTTGGAGACGGCTTTTGCTCCGGAGCGTGTGCGTTCGATGATTGAACAGATGCAACAGCGCATTGCACCGGAAATGCCAAGACATATTGCAACATGGGGTGATGCGGGACCTGATTATGCGACTATGGATGATTGGTATTACTATGTCGATGTTATGCGTCATTTTGCCAATAAAAGAGCGGATATTTCCAGACGTTATTTAGAAGAAATGTTTCCGGAATAATCGTATAGACTATGCCGTTTTAAAGGAACTCTTCTGTACAATCGCCTCATAAATCAAGGCAGGGCATGGTTGTAGAATTAAGTGTTATCGGTGTGTTTGTCGGGATACTCTCCGGATTTTTTGGAATAGGCGGAGGTACGATTCTGGTTCCGGTATTGCTGTTTTTAGGCTATGACATGAAAACAGCCATCGGTATTTCGGTAATTCAGATGGTATTTAGCTCAGTGTATGGCAGTTATTTGAACTTTAAAAAGGGAACACTTGACCTGAAAATGGTGAGTATCATCGGCTTTGGTGGATTTTTTGGAGCGTTGTTGAGCGCATTGATTGTCTCCAGAGTCAATGCCTTTACGCTCGAAGTGCTCTTTTTTGCTTTTGTGATTTTTGCTTTGGCACGTATGTATGTTAAAACGCAGCAGTACAATACGGTGATACAGCCGCATCCGGCACTGCTTTTTTTGATTGGTACGGCGATTGGTCTGTTCTCTATCTCCATTGGTGTGGGCGGCTCCATTTTACTGGTTCCCATTTTGGTGGGATTTTTACATGTAAATTTGAAAAATGCCATCTCCGCAGGACTCTTTTTTGTGGTATTTTCTTCGATTTCGGGAGTCATCGGTTTGAGTATGGCACGGGTATTGGATTATGAAAGCGGCATGATTATTGGTCTGGCATCGCTGTTGGGAGTGCTTTTTGGCATTCATATGAAACATCAGGTCAATGATGATGTACAAAAGAAGCTGCTACTGCTATTTTATATTGCCGTAGCACTCTATTTATTTATACGATTGGTGGGTAATGGATAAGATTAAAATTTACGGTGCACGAGAAAACAATTTAAAAAACATCTCTTTGGAGATCCCTAAAAACAAACTGGTTGTCTGTACGGGCTTAAGCGGCAGCGGCAAATCAACATTGGCATTTGATACGCTTTACGCCGAAGGACAGCGACGCTATATTGAGTCGCTCTCAAGTTATGCCCGACAGTTTCTAGACCGCATCGGTAAACCTGATGTTGATAAAATAGAGGGGCTTACGCCTGCCATTGCTATTGATCAGAAAACGACATCAAAAAATCCACGCTCCACAGTGGGAACCATTACGGAGATTTATGACTATTTTCGTCTGCTCTATGCCCGCATTGGCGTACAGCATTGCCATCTGTGCGACAAGCCCATTTCACAAATGAGTGCTGAAGATATTATTGAGCAGGTACGGTTGCTTCCCGAAGGTGCCAAAGTCATTATTTTAGCGCCTCTGGTCAACGAGAAAAAGGGGAGCTATCAGGATATGATGGAATCGTTACGTCACAAAGGCTATGTTCGTGCGATGATTGACGGCGTCATGGTACGTCTGGATGACGAGGTTGAGCTGAGTAAAACCAAAAAGCATACGATTAAAGTGGTGATTGACCGCATCATTATTAAACCGGACAATAAAGAGCGCATTGCCGCGGATGTGGAGCGTGCATTGAAAGAGAGCTATGGGGAGCTGGAGCTGGAAATTTTAAATTATGACGCGCTGGGTTTAAGTGAAAAAATGATCCATTACAGTGAGCATAATGCCTGTTTTGACTGTAAAGTCAGTTTTGAACCGCTGGAACCGTTGACGTTTTCGTTTAATTCACCCAAAGGTGCCTGTCCTGAATGTGATGGTCTGGGGATTCGCTATGCGCTTGATCAGGAGAAAATCATCGATGAGGAACTCTGTATTGAAAAAGGAGCGGTCAGGATTATTTACGGCTTTAACAAAGGGTACTACTTCACATTTCTAAAGGGTTTTTGTGCCCATAATGATATTGATATTACCGTACCGTTTGCGACCCTTCAGCCGCATCAGAAAAAAGCCATTTTGCACGGCAGTGTCGATGAGGTGACGTTTGAGTGGAAAAAACACCCCATTAAGCGTATATGGCCCGGAATTATTCGTATTGCCTACGACATGTTTAAAGATGACAAAGAGTTGGGTGAGTATATGAGTGAAAAGGTGTGCGATGTCTGCCATTCGCACCGCTTGCGTCAGGAGAGTCTTGCCGTTCGTGTCGCCGACAAGCGCATTAGCGATATTATCTCTTTGCCGATAGCAAAAAGTTACGAATGGTTCAATGATGCCGTGACCTTTAGCCATCTCAATAAACAGCACAGTATGATTGCCGCACCTATTTTAAACGAGATTCGTGAGCGACTCTTTTTTTTGTATGATGTGGGACTGGGCTACTTGACCCTTGATCGTGATGCACGAACTATTAGCGGCGGGGAAGCACAGCGCATCCGTATTGCCTCACAAATCGGCAGCGGTTTGACCGGTGTGATGTATGTGCTTGATGAGCCTAGCATCGGACTGCATGAACGCGATACCTTAAAACTCATTCGTACCCTGCGTTCGCTTCAAGAGAAAGGCAATACGGTGATTGTTGTCGAACACGACAAAGAGACCATCGAAAATGCCGACTATATTGTCGATATTGGTCCGGGCGCGGGTAAATACGGTGGTGAAGTTGTTTTTAAAGGTACCCTTTCCCAACTGAAACAATCTAAAACATTGACGGCAGACTATCTTAACGGTAGAAAAAAAATTGAATATTTCTACCGTAGGGCACAAGAAGAGTGGCTGGAGCTGAAGAATGTTTCGGTCAATAATATTGAGAATTTACATGTAAAAATTCCACTGCATAACTTTGTCTGTATTACCGGTGTCAGCGGCAGCGGCAAGAGTTCACTTATTTTGCAGACCCTGTTGCCTACGGCACGTGAACTGCTCAATCATGCCCGTAAAGTGAAAAAAATTGCCGGTGTGAGTATTGATGGGCTTGAGAAACTCGACAAGGTTATTTACCTCGACCAAAGTCCCATTGGCAGAACACCGCGCAGTAACCCTGCAACCTACACGGGTGTGATGGACGAGATTCGGGCGCTTTTTGCCAAAACGAAAGAGGCACAGTTGCGAGGCTATACGACCTCGCGTTTTAGTTTTAATGTCAAAGGCGGCCGTTGTGAAAAGTGCCAGGGAGAGGGAGAGCTTAAAATAGAGATGCATTTTTTGCCCGATATTTTGGTGAAATGCGACTCCTGTAAAGGCAAACGCTACAACGAGCAGTCGTTGGAGGTGGAGTATAAGGGTAAAACCATTGCCGATGTTTTGGCAATGAGTGTCGAAGAAGCCTTGGAATTTTTTGCGCCCATTCCTAAAATTAAAGCTAAAATGCAGACGCTTTACGATGTGGGTCTGGGGTATATTACGCTTGGACAAAATGCCGTTACACTCTCCGGCGGGGAAGCGCAGCGTATTAAACTCTCCAAAGAGCTGAGTCGGCGGGATACGGGAAAAACCCTCTACATTTTAGATGAGCCGACGACCGGGCTGCATTTTGACGATGTGAACCGCCTCACCAAAGTGCTGCACCATTTTGTAGCGCTGGGCAATACGGTTTTGGTCATAGAGCACAATCTCGATATGGTGAAGAATGCCGATTATATTATTGACATGGGACCTGAAGGAGGCAGTGGCGGCGGTGATATTATTGCTGTCGGTTCTCCCGAAGAACTGGCGCTTCAGCATGAGAGTACCGGGAGTTATACAGGGAAATATCTTGTTAAAGAGTTAGAAGCGCATCACACATAATCATACCGTGATATCTTACTTTTAACAAAATTTAAGATAAAAATTTACAAGAAGAACAGTAATTTAAGTTCTAGCTTATATTTTGATATAATACCTCCAAATATTGATGAGTCCAATGCCAAAAGGGAGTAGAATGCCGTTCATTATAATATGGGCAATCATAATATCTACGGTTCATGCCGGTAGCTTTATGATGCATGACCGAGTATGTGCCAACCCGGTAAAAATGGACAATATTGTTGTTGTCTGTAACGATATTAACTTTAGTAGTGCCAATGACGAATATGCGGTGTATATGTATGAGGTCAATCAGGATTTACAGATACGGCGTACGACGACGCTTGACATTGCAGATGTCTTTGTGGAAAAGGCAATGAAGATTAATGCAACCGAAATACTTTTAATTGCAGAGACTCAGTCAAAATGTGTGGAGGTGTTGACGTTAAACGTACATAACATGCAGCTGCACACTGTTGTGACGCATTGCGCTACTTCTGCACTCTCTTTAGAAGATGAGTACCACCCGCATACCCTTCTTTTTGATGACGGATCGCTGCTGTTCTCGATGGAACGTGAAGGGGTACAGAGTGCTACTGTTGAGCTGCTGTATCTGCAAGATCTGAAACACCAACGCTACGCTACCGTGAGTTTTCCAGAGTACAAAGACTATGTTATATTTAAAATGATGCCCTACAAAGAGGGAGCTGTGGTGATGTTGCGTTCACAAAAGCATGCTACCGATACCGTACTTCTGAGACTGCACAAAAATAAGCAGGGAAGTTTTGATACTTCGGTATTGTACGAGACCCATACCCAGACGGTGGCATCGTTTGACATTGATGATGCCACCATTTTTCTTTACGGCAATGAGGTTTCACAGAAGCAGATGAGCCTGTTTTTGTATGCAATCGACGCCAAAGGCGTGTTGCACCGGTATTTGGATGCATTCCCTATGGCATTTCAACCGGTAGGGCTCACAATATCCAAAACACTCTTTCTTACAGGGGTGCTAACCAATACCAGAAAAAAACCTTTCGAGTTGGGATTGCTTGATATTGCCATTGACCATGGCAAGGCAAGAGTGTCGTATGAGCGTCTGGACCGTCATAGTATCAGCGGCTGCTCAGCACCCATATTGGTCGAAGGCGATGATTACATGAGTCTGTTTTTTAACCATGCCCGGCAAGTAGTGCGTATTGACCCGGTTAAAGCACAGGTCAAAGAGAAGATACTGCTGCCGGTTTCTCATGTATTGCTCATTCCCAACAGCCCAAGATTTTTGAAGTTTTCTCATAAGATGTTTTTGACCTACACTGCAATTGAGGGCAATACGATTAAAAATATTATTCAAGAAGTTGGTAAGCAGCAGTAGATTTAGTCGCTAAAGATGTGGTTATGAGAATAAAGGAGGTTTGCATAT
>QNZR01000095.1 GCA_003978475.1 Sulfurimonas sp. | reverse complement strand
GTGAGGCTTGTGGCATGGTCTGTTTCGTGTGAATCTATCCACTCAAAAAGTGCCGTTCGGGCAAAACCGTGTTGCGGTAACGCAGCATCATGCCGAGGCACTCCAAACCACGGCCAACACAACGGTACACCGCCACGAATCGCCTCGCCGTTTTGAAAAGAAGCGGCACCGCTCACCCATAGTAACGGCGCCTCGCCAATACGCTCATAATGGAACAGGTGCGCTCCTTGTAATGCAATTTTGGCAGTAGCGCTACGATTACGTATCTCAAGATACTCAAAGCCGTTTGGCAGGGTTTTAGGGGTAATCACCATTGACTCCAGCGTGCCATTTTATGTCCTTTTAACGCGTAAAATAGAATAAATGCATAGCAGAGTATACCAACACTGTACGCATACTGCATGCTTCCCATCTGTGCCAGTTTCCCAAACAACAGCGGCAGCAGCGCGCCACCGGCAATACCCATAATCAGCAGGGCGCTCCCCTGCGCCGTATGTTTTCCCAGTCCCTCAAGTGCCAAAGGCCAGATGGTCGGCCAAACCAGCGCATTGGCAAGCCCCAGCAGTGCGACAAACGTTACCGGATCAGGCAGTAACGCCAGACCACTCCAACCCCAGAGTACCGCGGCAATGTCACTGCTTTGTGCCGACGAGAACAGTACACCACCCACAAAAAGCACACCCAAAAGCGCACTCAGCAGCAATGCGCGCTCCTGAGAGAGATATTTGGGAATCAGTACAATACCCGCTAAATAGCCCAAAACCATAAACGACATCGTATACGATGTCAGTACTGTCACATTCGGTACCTGCAATGCCGTACCAAAAAGTCCAATAGTATCACCGGCGATCACCTCAATACCGACATAAAAAAACAGTGCTGCCGCACCAAGAACGACACGAGGATAGCGTAAAATGCTGCCATGTTCCTCTGTGGTCGAATGTGCCGTCTCCAAATTCAGCTCCGGAAGCGCGGAGAACTTGACCAATGCTATTAGCGCAATCAACGTAACTGCCATAACAAGATACGGAACCATCAACCGTGCCGCCAGAGCCTCGCGCTCTAACAGGCTGACGTGGTCAGGATGAAAATTTCCCATATCCGCCAGCACCCACGAGGTAAACAGCAGCGGTGCAACGACGCCGGCACTTTTATTGATGATACCCATCATACTGATGCGCATTGCCGCACTCTCTTTCGGACCGATATGCACCACATAGGGGTTTGAAGCAGTTTGCAAGATTGTCAGCCCCGTTCCCAGCGTAAAAAGTGCGACCAGAAATATCCAAAAACTACCGCTGTATGCCGCAGGAATAAAGATCAGTGCGCCGACCGCCATAATGCCCAGACCAATGGCCATGCCATTGATGTAACCGCTGCGACGCAATACATACGACATCGGCAATGCCATGACGGTATAGGCAATATAAAATGCAAAAGTGACCAGCAGGGCTTCAAGCTCATTAAGCTCACAAATGATTTTCAAAAAGGGAATTAACGAACCGTTCAGCCATGTGACAAAACCGAAAATAAAAAAAAGTATTCCAATCATAACCATAGGGAACAGGGACGATCGCTCCGACATACTACACTCCTTGCGCTTCTAAATATCTGGCAACACCGTCTTCATCATTGCTGTGATTCAGCACAATATCGGCGCGGGCTTTGAGCGTCTCGTGAGCATTACTCACAGCAACCGACGTACCGGCTTTTGCAAACATACCCAGATCATTCAGGTTATCGCCAAAAACCGTCATCTCACTCAAATCACGCTCCAAATACTCACTCACACACTGTAGTCCATGGGCTTTATCGGCGTGAGGATGCAACAGTGTCAGAAAGAAACACCCCATATAGGCCTCCGGTGCCAAAATGTATTTCAGTGCATCACCAAAAGTCCCGTACAAATGTTTTTGAAGCTCTTGCAGCATCGCTTCTTCGCCCATATAGACCAGTTTAAAATTCGCTGCCCTTGCTCGAATATCTGTCTCTTCTTGCAGATGATCATCACCGCGGTATCGCTGCAACAGCTTGTCCTGATACGCATTACGCTGTGCCGGATAGAGAAACACCTCATCCAAAGCGGTGCCTTGGCGTGCCAGCACGAAAGGAAAGCTCTGAAGTGCTGCACCCATATCAATCACGGCATCACCCAGAGCCTTGTCAATACATAGGCTCTGAATAATCTGACGCTTCTGTGAGACAATCAGTGCCCCGTCAAGTAGAATCATCGGGGCATTAATCTGTAAATTGGCAAGAAACTGCTCGCTCTTTTTAAAACTGCGTGCCGTCGCAACAGTGAGGATGTTTTTTGCCACTTTGGCATTCCAGATATGTTCGCTAAAAGGGCTGATACTCAGGTCGCTTCGTAAAAACGTATGATCCAAATCGGTAATAAAAATGCTGTTCATAACTAGAAGTGTATCAAAAAGTTGCTATACTAAGGCACTAGTATACGGGAGTCGTGAATGAAATATTATGTCATCATTGCCATGTTATTGAGCACCTTGCTTTGTGCCGAGGTACGTACATCGTACTACAAAAGCGGAGAACTGCGACTTAAAGAAGAATTTCACGACAACCAGCGCCACGGTTTGTCTCAGGGGTTCTATAAAAACGGCAAGCGCTATTTTGAGGTTACCTATGCGCACGGTATCCCTTCAGGTCTGGCTCGTGAGTATGATCGCGACGGAGTGTTACGCATGGTAAAGGAGTATAAAGCCGGCACAAAAATTGCCGAGGTCTCCATTAAAAATGGGAAAAAACACGGTATTGAACGTCAATTCCATGCCAACGGCAATGTGAGCATCGAAAAGACCTACCGCAACGGAATCCTTGAAGGCGTCTCAAAAAGTTTCTACGACAACGGTACCGTTCGTGTCAGTTTACATGTAAAACACGGGGAACCCGACGGTGAGAGCCGGGAATACTTTGAAGACGGTACCTTAAAAACACTCACACCCTACCAAAACGGTATGATTAACGGTCAAGTCAAGCACTACAATCATGCCGGTATTTTAGAGGCGGAGATTCCCTTTCGTCATGATCGCAGAGAGGGAACGGCATATGTGTACAATCACAAAGGTCAACGTACCCATGAAATCATTTTTCACGACAATGCTATTCATCATGGCTATGCCTACGGCAGCACCGGTGAAAAACGGCGCATAAGTGCCGAAGCACTAAAAGCGCTTGGGCTGGAGTAGCTGCTTTGTCCTAAATTCTAAACGTTTCAATATTCTTATCGAGCATGGCAACCGAGCTTTTTAAATCTTTGGCACTGTGTGCCACCTGTGCCGTCATCTGCTCATTGACTTGGGAAATTTTATGCACCTGATCCATATTCGATTGCAGCGTGCTGATTGAAACACTGATGGCGGTATTAATATCGGAGACCTTTTGCGCATCGTCTCGCAGATTATTCATGAGTCCGCTGATTTGCTGCATGGATGTTTTAGATGTTTCTATTGTGTTCGCCAACTCGGGAAGACGCTCACTGTTGCGCTTCATATCATCGCTGACATTACTAATGGACTGGACAATGACATTGACGGTACTTTCAATATCGTTAAGACTTTTTTGAGTCTTTTCCGCCAGCTGTCTGACCTCATCGGCCACGACGGCAAATCCTCTTCCGTGTTCTCCCGCCCGGGCAGCCTCAATGGCGGCATTGAGTGCCAGAAGATTGGTCTGGTCGGCAATGTCTTTAATCACATCCAGTACCAACTTGACCTGTGCCGTCTCCACACTGACCTGATGAATGCGCTCGCTAAGCTCGGTTTCGGTCTCCAGATTGTGCATAATATGCGCTGACATCTGTTCTAGTTGCGAACTAAAGTCTTCCACGGACTGTTTCGTAGTAGCAATAGCATGAATGCCCTCTCTGGTATCATCACACAGTGTGGCAATGGTCTCGTTAATGGTCACAAGGTCACTGTAGGTTGTCGCAATCAGTTTGTCCTGTGTCTGGATCTCCTGTAGGGTCTTTTCAGAAATATCAACCAGATTATTACTCTGCTGCTGCGTGGAACCGGAGATGCTTTTGGCATCGAGAATCAGCCCCCGCATACCCTCAACAAGGTTATTAAAACTTTTATTGATGGCGTTAATTTCAGCAATATTCACCGTCTCAATCGTGGTCGTAAGATCTCGATTCTTCGCCATGGCATCCACGGTCTTTTGAGTCTCAATTAGCGATTCTAAAATTTTTCGGGACATAAAAAATGCCAGTACCTGAAATACAATCATAATAGGAATCAGAATCTTTAACAATGTCATAATAGTATCGACACGCAGTGATCCCAGTCGACTGGAATCAAAAACGGCCTGCACCTCACCCCCGTTGGCAACATTGAGTTTTTTGGTAATAATCAAATAGGCACGATCGGGCGTGAATGACATCTCCTGATGGGGAGGAACACTCTGAAGCAGTGATGTCGCCGCCTCTGCAGAGAGCGGATGCGCCGCCTTCGTATCTCCCGTATAGGTGTAGGCAATGGCTTTAGAAGGCTGTTTTTTTCCAAAAATCTCTTTGGAGTCACTCATCCCTTTAATGGAAATATAGAGTGCTTTGGTCGTGCGATAGAGCGATTGGGCATCTTGGTTTTTTAACCGCATAATATTGCCTCCCGCAACCGAGGCATTGGCCAGCGTAACAATGGGCGCCAGCGCTACCGTACTGATCTCTTCAATATGCTGTTCATTCTCACGCACTTTCTCTTCGTACAAAAAATATCCCGTCACCATAAACGAAACCAGCAGTATCACGGCAACCATAAGCTGAATTAAAATTTTTATCGATAACAACCCCCTCAAACCCATAACACATTCCTTATGATGTAAATATCAGATACTATTTCAATGTGCCCATCTGCCCATTAATACCAAAAGCCTCATACCCCGTATGACACGTTCGACAGTCATTGGGATGCAGTCCGGAACCTTCTGCAGAAGCCACATCCTTGCCGGTTTCATCATACACGCCATAAAGGGGTTTGTGATCTTTGTAGGAAGTGACAAAGAGTACCTGCAGCTCTTTGAGGTGCAAAATCAGCGTATCGCCGTCTTGAAACGTTCCATTTCGGGCTTTGTAGGTTGCCAATGCGCTCGGCGAAACCAAAATTTCCACTGCTCCGGGACCACCCTCTTTAACCGCGCAATAGGTTGCGACCGTCTCTTGATAGACTTTGGGAAGGCTGCTGACATCGGCATCACATCCCGGAAGGGCGCCACCGGCCTCCATTAATGGTGTATTCACAGCGGTAAATGTTTTCCACGCCGCAGGATACGCCGCTTCCGATCCTGCCCAGACACTGATAGCGCAGATACCCGCCACAGCGGCAATAACAATCTTTTTCATGAATTCTCCTTGGTTTTGATGCTTTTATTTCGAGTTATATCGACCACATCAAAAAAACCTTTAAAAAAATCATTGATTTTCAAAACATTCTATCGCCATTTTAAAACATCCATAACTGTTTATTGGAATTCCTCTGCTATAATTAAGCCATATTATAACCATGGGAAGCCCTGATGAAATTAACCCATTTAGATGAACACGATCGCCCTAAAATGGTCGATGTCTCTGCAAAAAAGGCAACGACCCGCGTTGCTGTAGCCAGCGGGATGATTACGATGAATCGTGAGGCGTACGATGCTATCGTTAACGAAAAAGCCAAAAAGGGTCCGGTAGTTCAAACCGCGGTCATTGCGGCAATTATGGGTACCAAAAAAACAGGTGAGCTCATTCCCATGTGTCATCCGCTGAATCTCAGCGGTATTGAATGCGATATAGAGGAGCTGCCGCAACTTCCCGGCTTCAAGATGTCCGTTACCGCCAAGCTTACCGGTCAAACCGGGGTTGAGATGGAAGCACTTACCGGCGTCAGTATCGGTCTGCTGACCATTTACGATATGGTCAAAGCCATCGACAAAACCATGGTTATCCACCACGTACAGCTCGAATCCAAACAGGGAGGCAAAAGTGGAAATTATCAACGATAGTACTCAAAAACTGGAACTGGAATATCCGTGCAACTGGACCTACAAAATTATTGGCAGGGAACGTCAAGTACTGGAACAGGCGGTACATGATGTCATCTGTGAGCGCGCCCATACCCTGGAGCACTCCAATCAAAGCTGCAGCGGTACGTATCTGAGTATGAACCTTGATCTGCTGGTACACAATGAAGACGATCGTAACTTTATTTATGAAGCACTCAAAGCACATCAAAACATTAAAATGGTTCTGTAAGGAGACGCACAATGGATTACAAACAACTTGAACGGGATATCAAAAGTACCTACCGATCCGACGCCCGTCAAAGCATTGAAGAACGAACTGCTGCACTGCTGCAACATCTTCAAGACGAATGGGATATCTCCACCTCCAGTATGACACAAAACGAGCTAAAAATCATCACCTCCGCCATTATGGAGACCGAGGTCAAAGCACTGCACGATGAGGTCGATGAGCTGCTCGCCCAAAAAGAGCGTATTGAACGCCAGCTCGAAAAGAAGAGTGAGGCACTCCAGCTGGCAAAGGCAGAGACCTTTGATGCCATTGAAAAAACCCTTCAAGAGAGTCCTCAAGAACTCCTCACGATGCTGCATCAAATTCGCCTGCAATCCATTGATTTATATGATATGCTCGCTGAAATGTGTGAATCGGCTATTATTACCGCTCTGGAGAAGAGCGAAGACATTGAAGAGAGCATCAAGGGAACCATTCAGGAGATTACCACCCACACACTTAACGAAAAGACGCCCAGCACCTTACGTGTTAAAAGTATTTTAAGTACCATTTTAAATACGGCAACCTACATTGCCGATGCTACACCAAACAGTGCCAAAGAGATCTTGCGCGGTACCTTACGGGGCATGCGACAGGGACTGACCGTCTCCATCAATAAATTTAACAAACAACTGCTCTACATGCCTGATGAGGCCAAAATGATTCTGATTGATGATTATGCCTCTTTGCAAAAAGAGCTCAATAACATTGATGCGCTCTTTAGCAGCATCATCGGCGATGTCGCCGCACAAAACAGTCCGATGATTCAACAGCTTCTTGATGAGATTACCGGCGACATGAAATTTGACATGGAACATCTCATTCAGGCTGCCCGCGAAACGGCAGAGACCATGAAGGAACGTTTTAGCGACATTAAAGAAGATGCTATTCAGCAAAGCAGTAAAGTCATCAACTCCAAAACGGCACAGGAGGCGAAACGCATGGGTATTTACGCCTGGAGTGTCGCCAAATCTGCCATCGACGGTGCCATTAAGGGAGCCAAAGAGAAAATGGACAAAGAGTAGGCGCTACTGATCTTTTGCCAGAACAAACATATTTTCAAAACTGTCGGTAAACTCTTTACAGCGATCGCAAATGGGATCGCCTCCTTTATAGGGGTAGGGACAACGGCACTCATGACACATCACCATCTCATAATGCACCAGCTCCTCACCCCGATCAAATGCTACGGCAATCAAATCTAAACCTGCTACACTCGTTATGGCGTTGCTTTTACAAATATCATCACAAATACCGCACCCGATGCAGTGACCGGATTTGAAAAAAATCCCCTGTTTGTCAGATGTGGCAAAGAGCGCCTCTGTAGGGCAAAACTGTATGCAGTCACCGCAATTGGTACACGCATCAAAATCAATGGTTTTGTTAAAAAAGAGCGATTCAAAACTCGCTACATCCGTTGTGCTAAACCGCTCAATATGCTCTTGAATCGCATGCTTTACAATCGTATATTTCACAGGCAATGTGGCGGGAAGGGCATGCGGTTTGATTGTCGAAGGCGACTCCTCCTGCACCTCTTCTGTCATGGCGTCGTGCACTTTCGTTAATGCCGTTCGAAACAGCGCCCGGCGATCAGATGTTTTGTTTACCGGCTCTTCTATCACGGTAACACGCTGTGCGTGCATACCAACCGCCTCTAAAAAACTATTGCTCTGCGTTATCTTATGACGAATGCTCTGTTCAACTTTCCCCGTATGGTTAAGATGGCATGCCTCGCAATGCGAGAGATCACAGCAGGGAGCATCTTCCCCCTGCAGCGCCATGGTAATATAGTGATGGGTGTCAAAAACTCCCAGACACGGCGTATTGTTCTGGCATGAGAGTAGCGGCATCTGCTGTTGAAACGCCAGGGTAAACGCATTGGGATCGAAACCCTCAAGACGCAGCGCCTCCGTAGGACAACTCCCAATACATGCCGCACACGCAAGACACTCCGTGTCAAGGAGCGTCAGCTTATGACGAACCAACACCAGGGCGTCTGTGGGACAGAGCTCCATACAGTGCCGGCAATCGTTATGAAAATAGGCATTACGCAGGCAGTCAGTCGCATTAAAACTAAAATGCGCCTTGGTCTGAATAAAATCATGATTGCGCATCGGTACACTCCGTATGCAAATACTCATAATCCGCAGCTAAAAATTCCACAATAAAATCGCAAATATCGCGATAAAAAGGGGTCTGCGCCATCGATTGCATTCCCAACATATAGGGGATAACCCATATCATGAGGTGCGCATTCATAAAATCATACTGCGGCTGAAGTTCATTCCGGTAAACAAGTGACTGCATAAAACCAAACTCAATAGAGAGATGATCCGGTGCCATCAGTTCGGTCTGATCCATATTGAGCTCAAAGCCGTGTTGAAAATAGAAGGCCATCACCGGATTTTGCAGTCCGACAAGGGTGTCATTCTTAGCATCGAGCACAAAGGCCTCCACCGGCTGCGTATTGAGCACAAACATTGAGGTGAAGTCCGTATTTAACGCCTCAAGAAGATATTTGTCATCATGCTGCAACAGCCATGTTCGGCTGGATTCTCCCAGAGCATCCAGCAGTGTCTCATTGGCTTTTAAATCTGCAATAAAACGCTGATCCGGCATGTTGCTCATCACTCGTGACAAAAATGCATAGATATAGAGTCGATACTCTTGATTCATCAATTATCCTAAATCGTTTCTGAAGATTTGTAACACATCAGCACTTAAAAGTGCCTGCAAAATTACATGTAAATACTGGCAGTGTGGTTTCAAAGCCGTACGCTTTGAAACTAGAGACACCCTTTAAAAAAGGATTTTTTCGGTGGTGGCGGTGCCTTAAACTCATGTACGACAATGGTATGGCTGCTACTGTCATACTCCCCCGTAACGGCCACTCCGTTGCGACTGATGCCCACATCAAAGGCTTCTCGGGGCACATTGGAGGTATCAAGCTTGTAGATAATACCGTCGTCATGGGAGTACAGCACCAGTGGTGTCTTCTTGTCAACTCCGGCTTCCGTCGTTCGAAAACATCCGTCACTGCCGCAGACATAATTTTCCATGTAGCAGTCTTTAAAGGATCCCTGTTCGGCACACGCCTGTGTGGTTAAAAAGCCCTCTTTCTCAAAGGCACCTTCGTTGGCTAAGAGACTTAAACTTACGGCAATCATTGCCATCGCTATACGTTTCATTATTTCACCTCCGCTTTGAGCGTTTGCAAGTAGGCGACAATGTCATTTTGTGTTTTCTGATCAAGCCATGAGTAGTCCGTCATTGCCGATACCCGCTTGCCGTTATTGACAGTATACCATGGATACGCACTGTGCGCATTGCGGTTATACCCCGGAACAATGGCTGCCGAAGGGTTCAGAAGCGACTCTTTTAAATATCCTGCTGTCGAATAGCCGCCGATATTGCGCAGGGAGGGACCCAGTATATTGGGAGCATCCTCCGCCGTCATCTGATGACATCCGGCACAACCATTGGCGGCCACGGCACGTTTTCCCGCCTTGGGGTCGCCGACAAGAGTACCATCAAGAGCGCTAATCAGAGCCTCTCCGCCCTGCTTGCCCTGAAGCTTTACCGAAACCCATGCCGAAAGATGCTTTAGACCGTCTCGCCCCATTTTTTCACCATCCCACACGGCAAAGGCCACGGGAATCGCAGGGGCATTCAGATTGACATATTCATCCTTAAGCGCACGTGTCAGTGTGCCTTCCCACGCGTGATCTTTTTTAAGATACCGAATGCGGGCGTAGGAGTTGTTGCTGCCGTCTTTAATCTCTGTCATCGAACGGAAGCCCTCACTTATGAACGATCGTTCATAGTCACTGCTTCCCAATGATTGCACCTTCTTGTCAAACGCCTGCAGCGCTTTTCCAAAAAGATCCGTCTGATTACGATTGACTTGATACGCAACCTCGCCGTGACCGTCAGGTTCATAAATATCTTTGGCAACTTTTTGCAGGTGCACTACGACCGGACGCCCTTGTGAACCCATACCGATGTAAGGCAGCTTATTTGGATCATCAACACGGCTTGCAAACTGTACGGCAAATCCGTCGGCGTAGGTCGTTGTACTCTCTCCTTTTTGGACATTAATCGTCGCATCCGGCCATCGGATCATAAAAGCAATATTATGGTCATTATAGACGGCGGCAACCATCGCTTTTTTGGCATGGTTGTGGGCATTCATTTCATTGGCTTTTTTATCATTCATCCTAATGGTCGTCTGAGGATAGAGGAACACCGGCGAGAACGTCGCTTTATTCCAAAGCGCAGATGCATATGAAATCGTGTTAATATCATTGCTTACCTTCAGCGCATTCACCGCTGCACCGGCACCAAAAAGCGTTGTACTTGCCAGTGCTGACATCAAAAGTGTTGTTGCTATGGTTTTCATTAGTGATGCCCTCCCGCTGTAGGCTCAGCCGCGTGTGTAAAGTTCATGCTATGCCCTGTTTTAGTATATTTCCCTGCAATATAGCGGGTATCTACCGGCGCCAATGGATTGAGCCCTTTCTCTTTGGCAACCTGCTGATAATAGGTATTATCCAGACGGAACATATCGGCATGCTGATAGGCAATTAACAGATCCATCAGCTCGCTCTCTCCCGTCTCTTTACGCTTTGCCATCTCCGATTTTAACGTCTTGATAGCGTCATGGACTTCCGGACCAAAAAGTTTTTCCAGTTCTGCTACCGGAATACGATCGGAACCTTCAATAATTTTTCCATTAGCATCAAATTTTACCGGGGACTCCGTTGGCGGTACATAATAGACATTAGGTTGTGTACCGTAATCACTGCGCAAGCCCAGTGCCACTTTATATTTGTGTACCAACTTATATACCTGAGACTCTTCGTCATCTAAAAATCCGACAAAACGGATACGACCGACGCATTGCTGGGCACATGCCGGCGGCAGTCCCTGCTCGACACGGGGAAAACACAAAATACATTTTTCCGACTTGGAAATTTTTGGATTGAAATAGATCTTTTTGTATGGACATCCCGCAATACAGTAGCGATATCCCTGACAGCGATCCAGATCGACCAGCACCACACCGTCTTCTTCACGTTTAAAGATGGCATCGCGGGGACACGCACTTAAACATCCCGGATTGGTACAGTGGTTACAGATACGCGGCAGATAGAAAAAGTAGTTATCCTGAGGGAAAATCCCCTCACCTTCATCCTCATCCCAGTTAGGTCCCCATGTCGGCTCGACGTTAGGCTCAAAACTGGCACCTCCTGCCAGCGCGTCATAGTTGTAGTCCCACGGTACCCCGTAGTCAGATTCCAAATTGGGAATGACACCCGGCTGAAGGTCACCTGCAGCATCAAAACCGCCGCCAAGATCCATCCAGTTTTTGGGATATCCCGTTCCCGGATAGGTCTCAACATTATTCCAATACATATACTCACGGCCGTTGCGATTGGTCCACTGAGTTTTACATGCTACGGTACATGTCTGACACCCGATACATTTGTTCAGGTCCATTACCATTGCTAATTGTCTTTTAGACATCTAAACTCCTTAAACGTTTGCTTTTTCATAATTGACAGCGCCATCGTATGCGTACTGGTTACCGTCCCAAAGACCACCAAACTTGAGGTGTCCCCATCCATCTGCCATCTCCAACAGGTTTAATGACGTCGGTACAACCTCATTATGCCCCTTGTTGAATTTATACATGTACGGTTCCCATCCATGCTCCATCACCAGACCGTCCGCCGGTGAGGAAGAGGAGAGTTTTGCCATGGCATAAAACTCTCCGAGACTGTTATAGACACGAATGGTGTCGCCGTCTTTAATCCCTTTTTTCTTGGCGACCACTCGGTTGAGCGCCACTGCCGGCACACCACGCTGTAGACGCAACAAGGTACGTGAAGTTTTATAGTTCGAGTGAATGGACCATCGCGCATGCGGTGTCATTAAGACATACGGGTACTCTTCACGTTGTGGACGTATCCCCTCCATACCGGTATTGGTTGCCGCACCCATGCGAATAAACATCTCATGATCCACATAAAAAGTCTGACGTCCTGAAATCGTGTGCATCGGCTCAAATTTGTAGAGATGAAATTCATTTGAATTGTAAGGCTTATCGGAGTACAGCGGCGAGGTTTGTGCCGCTTTATCATTAATCAAAAGAAAGCCTCCTACCTTATACATCTTCTCCATTGTCCACGGCTCATACTGCTCACACTTCTCCAGTGCTGCTTGTACTGCCATTTTGTCAGTACCCAAATAGACTTCACCTTCGCCTTCAGACTCTTCATCGGTATTGGTATACTCTTTATGAAAAATACTCAGGTCGTGGTATCCCGGACGTGCATAACGCTTGTCATCCTTGATTTTTGCTTTGGCAATATTTTCCGGACGGTTGGCAATCTCTTCAAGTTTTTTTGCCAAAAAGGTAAACATCGTCCACTCATCTTTGGCCTCACCGACATTTTTGATATTGGCTACGGGTTGTGCCAGATTGGTAAAACGGTGATATCCCGGAGACGTACGTAAATCATACACCTCGTAGTGCGATTTTGCCGGAAGCAGGACATCGGCATACTGCGCTGCTTCACTCATACGATAATCGACATAGGCCCAAAAATCCATTCGTTTCAAGAAGGCATTGCGGTATTCACTCGCTTTGTTGCGACGAAATGTCGAGTCGGCCACAATCAATGCTGTAGTCGGCAGCCACCATGGCTTCACAACATTACCGTGTTCGGACTCCATATTGGCTTTACCATTCTCACCGGCGGCAAGCATCTCTTCAAGTACGGTAATGTACTCTTCCTTGCTCATACCGTTTTGTGCCCGTCGGACATCTTCATCATTAAAATACTGTTTAAAGGTCTTCATGCCGTTACCATTCATGAACTCGCCGACAAAGCCCGAACCAAAACGCGGAGCATATTTGCCGCTAAACCCGGACAGGGCACCCAATCCTGAAAGCTGGAACTCATTTTCCGTATTGAGACCGCCATAGGGTCCCATACGTCCGGTAAGACCGCAAATCGATGCAACGTTCCAGATAGTCATCATACCGTTAAAGTATTTGTTCAACGAAAATCCTGTAGTAATTTCTACGACCTTGGGAATGGCAATATCACGAGCGAGCTGTCGCACCGTGTCGGGGTGAACTCCCGTAATCTTCTGTGTCTTTTCCGGTGAAAATTTTGCAGCAGAGCGCTTCAGCAGCTCAAATACCGTCGTCACTTCACGCTCATGTCCATGCACATCAGTAATGGTCCATGCTCCTTCCAGTGACGGTTTGACCGCCTCGGGAAGACGCAGGGTTCGTTTGTCGTGTCCCTCTGTTCCAGGCATTAAGAACGGCTTGCCGTCAGTTGCATTCATGCAGTAAAATTGCTCATCCCATTTGTGATGATCTTCTTTGTTCTGTGTATGCTCCATATCGTTACGGCGAATCATTTTTTGCGTTTTCACATCTACTAAAAAAGAGA
Source organism: Sulfurimonas sp. (assembly GCA_003978475.1). GTDB lineage: Bacteria > Campylobacterota > Campylobacteria > Campylobacterales > Sulfurimonadaceae > QNZR01. Next base: position 945 of record QNZR01000095.1, on the reverse strand, counting down.
GATCCGTATACACCTTCATAAATTCCGGCTTGTAGAGCTTCTCTTCAAGAATCACCTGTATGACGCTCATAGCCAGGATATTATCAGAACCCGCTTTAATCGGAATCCACAGATCTGCCGATTTTGCCGTCGCATTAAACTCCGGCGTAATCACAATAATTTTCGCGCCGTTATATTTGCCTTCCCAGACAAAATGAGCATCAGGGATTCGTGACACGGACGGATTGCCTCCCCACATCACAGCGGTGTCGACTGTGTACATAAAATCCCAGGTACATCCCAGATTGCCTTCACCGTACGCTATGGCTGCTCCGGAGAACATATCGCCAAGATACGATGACGGATAGATGCGATTGGCACCCAGTTGTGTTGAAAACCGCAATGGGGCTCCGCGACGCCCTTCGGTCAACAGTCCGGTTCCGGCATGCACCATCAACTTATCCGGACCGCGCTCAGGATCGCTTAATGTATCAAAAATATTTTGACAGACAATCTCGGCGGCCTCATCCCAGCTGGCACGCCGCCACTTTCCTTCACCGCGTTCACCGACACGTACCATCGGGTAGAGAATGCGGTCTTTTTGGTACATCACCTGTGAATGCTGCACTCCTTTGTTACAGCCACGCGGATTAAAATCGGGAATTTTTGCATTAATAACCGGATAGCGCGCCGATTGGTTCTCGCGAGTAATCACGCCATTATGAGACCACACTTCCCAGGCACAGTTTCCCTGACAGTTGACACAGTGGTATGCAAACCCGTGTTCCTCCTTTTTACCGTAAGTAAAGGCGAACTCATTACGGTACATTGTTTCCGTGTAGTTGGCATTGGGGTAATCATGTTTGCCGTTTTCAACTGACATGACCTGCGTCTTGGCAAAAAGACTCCCCTGTGATGCCACCAGAGCAGCCGTCATTCCTGAAATTTTCAGAAAATTCCTACGTT